>JAQWNM010000014.1 GCA_029268615.1 SAR86 cluster bacterium
GGAGTTAACTGCCATAGTATCCTCATTAAAGATTAAACAATGGGAGGTCATTTAGACCTCCTTACTAAGACTATTCTACCATCTAATTGTGAAATCTAAACCATACTCCGCAGGAGGAAAGAACATATTATTTGTCCAACCAAATCCCCCAAAATCATACCCTGTATAGTGGAAGTCATCATTAGTTATGTTTCTACCCCATAAAGCTATATCTCCGGTCATATTATCGCCAAGAGCGAAGTCATTTAGATAAAGTCTTATGTCAATGATGTCATGAGGATCTGTTCTAGTCACAGTTGCAGCATAAGTATCAGGGAAACTTGTATAATCATCGCTATGAAAAGCATCAAGT
This sequence comes from SAR86 cluster bacterium, assembly GCA_029268615.1. NCBI lineage: Bacteria > Pseudomonadati > Pseudomonadota > Gammaproteobacteria > SAR86 cluster bacterium. The sequence continues at coordinate 353 of JAQWNM010000014.1, forward strand.
CTTATCCCTGGTGTACCGCGAGCGCCAGCTCCAAAATTATAATCTATGGTGAACATTGAAGTAAACTCAGCAGTAAAAGGATGTTCATAAATATCTTTAACATCTTTACCTGTGTCATCAAAAGCTTCATTATATTGCGGATCTAAAGTTCCTATTGAAGCTTGAATGTATAAGTTGGGAGTTGCTTGATAATATAATTCAGCCTCTATTCCTGAGATCTCTTGTTCTCCAAAATTTCTTACAATAGATTCTGCTGCATTCGTTGCTAAAAAGATAAATTCTTGTTTATCTTCATGAGTATCTTGAAATACTGCTAGATTAAATGCACCTTTGCCTTCTCCAAAAGTTGTTTTGAGTCCAAACTCTAAAGAAGTTGTAGATTGAGGTTTAAAAGCATTTGTTGCAGCTGTTAAATCACTAGTCTCTCCGTTAAAGGCTCCTGCTTTCCATCCTTCAGATCTCTTAGCATAAACATTTACATTTTCATTAACTGCCTTAGAAACTATGAAATTAACAATAGTATTGCTGAAATCTTCTGTGGCTTCAGTGCCTGCTGGAATTGGATACAAAGGAAGTAAGAAAGATGGGATCGTAGTATTCTGTAAAATACCAAAAGTCCTTTGTCCTGTTTTTTCTTCTTTTGTATACCTTGTTCCTAAGGTATAAGTCCATGAAGGTGCTGATTCTGGAGACCAATCAAATTGTCCATATATAGCATCTGCATCTGTTTCAACTCCATATTGACTATCATACTTTTGACCGCCTGGACCAAAAACCATTAAAAATTCTTGAGGATTGTCTGTATAGCCATCATCTTCAAAATGATAATACCCTGCAACCCAATTGACATTACCCGCTTTATTTGTGCCAGTTAATTGGATTTCTTGTGATGTTGCTTCATAGTCTATAAATCTTTCAGTTCTTGCTATAGAAATAGGAGAACCATCATGATCAAGACTGTCATTAGCCTCAAAAGTTCTTCTAGTAGTAATTGATTTTATATCATAATTACCCATGTCCCAGGTCATGATTAAAGAATGTCCATCGGATTCACCATCATCTCTTGAAGCATTATTATTACTAGCTACAGTTTGTCTTTTTTTACAGCCAGTTACGCAACTGTATTGAGCCATGCCTAAAAAAGATAATCCAAAAGGACCTAAAGCAGCTACTGCTGCTGGACTTGGATCCATTATACCAAAAGGAGTTATGGAAGTTATTTGAGAAAAATTACCAGTTCTGTCTAGATCATTTGCATCATAATAATAATCTAAACTAAAATTATCTTTCTCATAATTCATGGTTATGAAAACTGCCGTATCGTCTTTCATGTTAAACCCATCATTAGATGGAGCCGGGTTAACTTGATCTGCAAATGGACTATTTAGAGGATCAGCTATGTTGTCTATCCAACCATCATAATCTTCTTTTCTAAATCCTAAAGAAAACTTAAGAGGTCCATTAGATTCAGGGCTAAAATTAACCTTTGCAATTCTTTTTCCATTTTCACCAACTGTAAACTTAGCTGAACCGCTTCCATCTCCAGCGGCATCCTTGGTTATAATATTTAGCGCTCCACCAGTCGTATTCTTTCCATATAGTGTGCCTTGGGGCCCTCTTAGAATTTCTATTCTATCTATATCAACCATATCAAAAAGGCTTCCCATCCCTTTTCCTATAAAAGCCCCGTTTAAGTAGACACCCACTGAACTTTCATAAGATATTGCAAGGTTTGCAGTTGCCCCTCCTCTGATTGTAACCTGAGCTCCGGTTACACTATTCGAAGCTGGAGTTATATGAAGGTTTGGAGCAAATTTACCAACATCATTAATGCTAGTCATATTTAAATCATCAAGCATAGATCCTGACAATGCTGTAACAGCAATGGGCGTATCAATAATAGCCTGATCTCTTTTTTGAGCGGTTACTATTATTTCTTCTAAAGTTCCATCTGATTCAGCAGAAAATAAATTCCCACTTATAGATAAGGAAAAAGAAAAAATTAGCGTTAAAAACAAAGTATAAAAAGATTTAGATTCACTCATTAAATTCTCCCCATTTATTTAAAAAATATTTTATTTCAATTTATGAAATCTACTATACACATTTTTGTTAATCATTACAAAACTCTAAGTATCGAAATATATTGAATTTAAAATTATTAAATAAATTCAAGTTCTGCACTTCCTAAATCGCCCAAAGTAAGTCTCATCTTATCACCTGCCTCTACCGGCTCTAAAGGAACTAAAGATCCAGATAAGATTATTTCTCCAGAAAGGAAAGGGATGCCAAGTTCACCTAGCGTATTAGCTAACCATGCTACTGCCTTGTAAGGATTTCCTTGAACTGCGCTTCCTTTTCCGCTACTAATTAGTTTATTATTTTTATACATCTTTAGTTCTAAGTCTGCTAGATTGAGATTTGTTACGTCTATTCTTTCATTTCCAAGAACAAAAACTCCACAAGATGCGTTATCTGCAATCGTATCTTCAATTTTAATGTTCCAATCTTTAATCCTGGAATCAACAATTTCAAAACAAGGAACAATACTCTCAGTTGAATCTTTAACGTCTTGATCTGATATACCTGGACCAGAAAGATCGTTAGATAAAATAAAGGCTATTTCACCTTCAGCCCTTGGTTGAATCAATAGATCTTCAATTTTAATCTTTGCATTATTTGAATATTGCATAGAAGAAGTTAAGAATCCAAAATCAGGTTGGTGAACTCCCAACATTTCCTGCACTACTTTAGAAGTGACTCCTATCTTCTTTCCAACTAATCTATCTCCATCATCCATCCTTCTTTGTAAGAAGTTTCTAGAAATTTTATAAGCATCCGTTATTGAAATATCTTGATAGGTATTAGTAAGAGGTTCTAAACAATATTGATCTTTTAAGGCATCATATAGTTTTAACGCTATTTCTTTATATTCTTGATCTATCACTTAAACGTTAATTTTTAATTTTGATAAGATACTGACTCATGCCAATCATATCATTTGGCTGTTCATTAAAATCTATAAACCTTGAACAACTGTTCATCATTAATTCAATGTTTTTTAACATCTTATCTTTATCTCCTTGCGCATCATAGAAAATCATAGGATCAAACATAGCGTCTGAGTCAGCATATCCTTCTTCTACTATAGCTTGATAGTCAGGAGCCTCTCTAGTCAAAGGTCTAACAATTACATTCTGGATATACCTGCAAGTTGATTGAGTATCAATTGCGACCTGTGTATGTAATTCTTGCCAGTTATAAAGCCATTCTGTGTAGTCCATATTGAATGGTTTTTGAAGAAATGCTATTTGATCGAACCCTGGAGTCCTGACTGTAGGTGAAGTTGCTATGGTTTTATTTGGGAGAGGTTCTGATTCGGTGACTAAATAACCATGAAAAGATTTAGTGTGAGATTTGAGCTCAGACTCAATATGCTTTATTGCAGAAATGGAATGCACCCATACTGCAAGCATTGCATCTGCAACAGGTGATGAAGGTAAGAGCTTTGCAGCTTCTGGTCCCGCTCTGCTGAGACTTTCTTTTGACACAAACTCATCAACTACATTAACTTGTATACTTTTAGTATACTTAGTAATTTTAGAAGGTAGATCATTTACAAGAGAATCTTTAAATGATTCTTTATCTAAATTATCTTCTTTGATTAATAAAAATATTACTTTTTCCATATACATTACTCCCTAGTTACTCATATAATTTTTTTTATGCCTCATTAATTTATTGAAGATTAAGGATGCTGACTGCTTACTGAGATAGTTTCTCCAGTCATATAACTTGAATAATCACTTGCTAAGAAAATAATTACATTTGCTATCTCCCATGGTTCTGCGGCCCTTCCAAACACTTCTTGGGAAGATAATTCATCTAATAAATCTTGGCTATTTGTTTTTGAAAGATGCTCGTGGATAGCTATACTGGGGGATACTGCATTTATTCTTACTCCAAACTCTGCCGCTTCAATTGCAGAAGACCTAGTGAAAGCCATAATTCCAGCTTTAGCTGCAGAATAATGAGATTGGTTTGCTTGTGCCCTCCATCCAAGAACGGAAGCATTATTGATAATCACTCCATTTTTATTCTTTTCCATATGATTTAATACTGCTCTAGAAACCTTAAAAGTTCCAGTTAAGGACACGTTTAATACTTTTTCCCATTGGGTATCTGTCATTTCTCTAACTGAAGAAAAACCTCCTAGGCCAGCATTATTAATCAAGATATCTATTGGACCTAGGATCTTATGCGCTTCTGATATTAGATTATCTGCCTGAAGAGAATTTGTTACGTCACACACAAAAGTGCGAGGAGTATAACCTGTGTCTTTATTTAATTTTATAGCTGATTCATTTAATCTTTTTTCATGAATATCACTGATAAGAACATTTCCCCCTTCTTCAATGCATCTCTTAGCCGTTGCAAAGCCAATACCTGTACCAGCAGCTGCAGTTACAACTATATTTTTACCTTTTAAAAGGTCATGGGATTCGGGATAAGGAGGTGGTTTAGATAAATCTGTCATGATGAACTGTTTCCCCTTGGTTCTTTTGGCATTCCTAATGCACGTTCGCTTATAATATTTCTTTGTATTTGATTAGTTCCAGCATAAATAGTATCAGCCCTCGTAAAAAGAAATAATTTCTGTAGTTCTGATAAATTGTAGTTACCTTCTTCTCCTATTTCAGATTCCATTCCCAAAACGTCCATTGCTAATTTTCCTAAATTCCTATGCCAAGTTGCCCAATATAATTTAGATAGCATGGCTTCTCTGGATAGAATTCCATCTTCATTATTGCTTAACATTCTCAATGCATTATATCTCATGATTTTTAAACCTATCCAAGCTTCGGAAATCTGATTACGTATCAATGGATCGTTAGATTTTCCATTTTCTTTAGCTATTGCTAAAACAGTTTCAAACTCTTGTTCAAATGCCATTTGTTGTCCCAATGTAGATGCTCCTCTCTCAAAACCTAAAGTTCCCATAGCAACTTGCCAGCCCTTACCAACTTCTCCAATTAAATCATTTGCATTGGCTTCGGCATCATCGAAAAAGACTTCATTAAACTCAGACTCGCCGGTCATTTGCTTTATTGGTCTTACAGTTATTCCTTTTTGATCCATTGGCGCAAGAATATAAGACAAGCCATCTCTACCTTTTGATTTTGGTGTAGTTCTGCATAAAATGAATATCCAATCTGATTCCTGAGCTAGAGAAGTCCAAATCTTTTGACCATTAATTTTCCATTTACCATTAATCAACTCTGCTTTAGTTTGAACGGCAGAAAGATCGGATCCTGCTGAAGGTTCAGAATAGCCTTGACACCAATATTCCTGTCCTAAACGTATCTTAGGTAAAAACCTTTCCTTTTGATCTTTAGTCCCAAAGCTCAAAATTGTAGGGCCCGCTAAGGTTTCGCCGATGTGCCCAACCCGCCCTGGGCCTCCGGCGCGAGTATATTCTTCATAAAAAATTACTTGCTCATTGATGCTAGCTTCTCGACCTCCATATTCTTTTGGCCAACTAATACAAGTCCATCCATTAGCGCCCATATGCTGCTCCCATTTTACTCTTTCAGAAAATAATCCAGTTTGATCTCCGGAACCACCCCTACCCATGACTGAACTGAATTTTCCAGATAAATTTTCTTTAAGCCAGGTGGAAATTTCCTTTCTAAATTCTTCCTCTTGAGGAGTAAATTCTATCTTCACACTAAATACCTAGAAGGTTAGAAATTTTATTTTTATGGAAAGAAGGATCTCCAAAATAAATTTCGGATGACTTAGCTCTTTTAAAAAAAAGATGAGTATCATACTCCCAAGTAAAACCAACACCACCATGGAGTTGTATGGCATCAGCGGCACACTTAAAAAACGCTTCAGAGCAATAAGACTTTGATATAGATACAGATTCTTCAAATTCCCTTGTATCAGATTCAGCTATACATGAGGCATAATATATAGCGGACCTTGCGGATTCTACTAAAACCATCATATCTGCTAAGCGATGCTTGATAGATTGAAAACTACCTACTTTTCTTCCAAATTGCTCTCTTTCTAAAACATATTCGCATGTCATATCTAAGGTTCTCTGAGCCCCTCCTACTTGTTCTGCTGAGCTACCTAAAGCTCCGAAGGATCTAACTTTATCTAGAATTTCCCAACCCTTCTCTTCTTCTCCAATAACAGATTCCTCAGAAACCTCAACTTCGTCTAAGATAATTGAAGATTGGGGTCTTGTTTGATCCATAGTGGTTAATTTAGATATGTCTAAATTTTTTGTATTTGAATCTATTAAGAAAAGAGTTATTCCTCTAGGTCCCAAAGAACCCTTAACCCTAGATGCTACTATTAGTTTATTAGCTGCATGACCATAGGGAACATATTTCTTTGTTCCTGTTATAAAATATTTATTATCTCTTTTTATATATGAAGAACTAATTCCTTCAGGCGACCAATCTCCACCTGGCTCAAGACAAGCTAGAGTTAATAACAAGTTTCCTTTTGCTACTTCAGGTAAATAATGAGCTTTTTGTTCTAAATTTCCAGCATTCATTAAACAAGTTACCCCTAAACAGATGGTTGAATGAAAAGGACTACATAATAAGAAATATCCCATTTCCTCTAGTAAAGCGCTTAAGTCAACCCAAGACAATCCTATCCCTTCATATTCCTCAGGAATTAATAAAGCTAACCAACCCATATCTTGTGAAATTTTTTTCCAAACTTCTTGATCATAAACAAGGGAAGAGTTCATTGCCTCACGAATTTTAAGTGAATTAGAATGCTCTGTTAAGAAAGATTTTGCACTTTCTTTCAATAATTCTTGCTCTTCTGTGAATGCAAATTCCATTAGATCCTTCTAACAGTTTTCTAAAATAGTAACATTCGCTTGACCACCCCCTTCACACATTGTCTGAAGGCCATAACTTATATCTTCTCTCTTCATTTGATGAATTAAGGTGGTCATTAATCTACTTCCTGTAGCACCTAACGGGTGACCCAAAGCAATTGCCCCACCGCACACATTAACTTTATCTAAAGAATAACCTAGTTCTTTATGCCAAGCTAAAACGACTGAAGCAAAAGCTTCATTTATCTCTACTATACCAATTTCATCTAAAGATATTCCTGATTTATCTATAGCATATCTAGTGGCTGAAATAGGAGCTGTCAGCATCCATACTGGGTCATCAGCTCTTACGCTCATATGATTAACTTTAACTAAAGGTTCCAAGTTATATTCTTTAAGAGCTTTCTTAGAAACGACAAGCATGGCGGCTGAAGCATCTGATATTTGGCTTGAAGTTGCAGCGGTAATTAATCCTCCTTCCTCTAAAGGTTCTAATCCAGCCATTCTTTCTAATGAGGTATCGCTCCTTGGAGTTTCATCATGCTCAAAATCATCAATAGATACAATTTCATCTTGAAATTTTCCATTTTTAATAGCATAAAGAGCTTTTCTATGACTTTCCAAAGCAAATTCTTCCATATCAACCCTGCTTATATTCCACTTTTCTGCAATCATTTGTGCAGATTTAAACTGAGATAAGGTTCCAGAGCCATATCTTTTTTTCCACCCTAATGATCCTGTAAAAGGATCATCAAAACCATATTCACGTCCTGCTAACATGGCAGATGAAATAGGAATCTGACTCATATTTTGGACTCCACCTGCCACTACAACATCACTGGTACCGCTCATAATAGCTTGAGCTGCAAAATGCAAAGCTTGTTGGGATGATCCACACTGTCTATCAATTGTTGTGCCAGGGACTTCTTCGGACAACCCTGCCGCCAACCAAGCAGTTCTCGCTATGTCCCCTGCTTGAGATCCAATAGTATCGACACAACCAAAAATAACATCTTCAACTATGGAAGAGTCAATAGATGCTCTTTCTATAAGGGCCTTTAGTGAATGGGCTCCGAGATCTGCAGAATGTATATTAGAAAGACTCCCATTTCTTCTACCTACGGGAGTCCTAACCGCTTCTACTATAAATGCTTCAGACATAATGCAACTTTATATGAAAGTTTGCCCAAGACCTAACTCTGATCTAGTATTTAATATTTCTTCTTCTAACCTATTTTGATGCCAAGAATGATTTCCCCACATGATATCCAACACCCAAATTCTTTTCATATATATCTGAAGGTCTGATTCCCATGTATAACCTAATGCACCGTGAGCTTGAATAGAATTTTTTGCTGCAAGTCTTGCAGTCCTAGAAGCAGATAATTTAGCATGAGATACATCTCTGTATCTTCCAGGTAGATTATGAGCCAAGGAATAAGCTGCCCTATAAACTACTGGTTTTGCAAACTCTATTTGTACTTGCACATCTGCAAGAAGGTGCTTTATAGCCTGGAAAGATCCTATGGGTTTTCCAAATTGTTCTCGCGTCTTTACATAGTCAACAGCCATGTCGATAACTTTTCTAGCTAAACCTAATTGTTGCGCCGCAATTGACAAAGCTCCAATATTGGAAATCTTTAACCATATATCTGCACTTTCAGACCTATGGACTAGTCTTTGCGAGTCCTTAGGTGCCCAGTCTAAAGAATATAATCTCAAAGAAGGATCCAAACTTTCCCTTTTTGTTAATTTAACTTCTTCTTGATGTAAGAAATGTAAACCATCTCCACTTTGGAGAAAAAAAATATCTGCTAGATGAGCACTTGGAAGGAATTTATTTAGTTCATATCCTGTTAGAGCAATTAAATCTCCATTGGCTAATTTTGCTTTCCAATTTTCTTTATAATTATTCGGGAGCTCCTTAAGTAATGAAGCTGTAATCCATCCAACATCAACAAGGGGTTCAGGAAGAGCAGCATATCCAGCCTCTTCAGCTATCAATACAAAATCTACATCATTAAGGCCTAACCCGCCTTCTTCCTCTTCAATTAACATTCCAATTACGCCCAGATCCTTTAAAATCTTCCAACGATTGTCATCAAAACCTTTTGTATCTTTCCAGAGAGCTCTAATTGAATTGGAAGATGCCATATCTTTAAAGAAACTCTTAACTGTGTCTCTAAAAGCAACCTGTTGATCAGTAAATCTGAAATCCATTATTTTGGAAGCCCTAATATTCTTTCAGCTATAATATTTCTCTGTATCTCATTGGTCCCAGCATAAATTGGTCCAGCTAATGAAAATAAAAACCCTTTTATCCATTCAACAGCATCATTGGCTTCTTTATCCGCTATCCCTAAAGCTGCTTCTGCTCCTAATAAAGATGAAGCTAAATCATACATTTCACAATCCAATTCTGACCAAAATATTTTATTAGTGCTTGATTCTGCTCCTATCACTCCTCCATTCATAAGTTTGGAAGCAGCCCAATAGGTATTTAAAGAATAAGCTTCTGCATCTAATACACAATCTACAACTCTTCCTCTAACTCCAGATGAAGCTTCTTTCTTGTTTTTTAAATAAAGACCAACTAGAGCACTAGCCGTAGCCTTAAATCGTGCAGGACTTCTCAACATTAATCCTCTTTCAAAACCTGCAGTAGCCATAGTTATTTCCCATCCTTGACCTTCTTCACCTAAAAGATTAGAAGTTGAAATTTCTGCATTATCAAAGAAAATCTCTGCAAAGCCTGGTTCTCCATCTAATTGTGAAATAGGTTTGACTGTTACTCCTGGAGTATTCAATGGAAATAAAATAAAACTCAAACCATGATGTCTGTGTGAACCTTTTTCAGATCTGAAGAGTCCGAATGCCCAATCAGCATAAACAGCTCTTGAAGACCAAGTCTTTTGTCCATTTAAAATAAACTTATCCCCTACTCTGTCTGCTTTACAAACTAATGAAGCCAAATCACTTCCAGAATTTGGTTCAGACCAAGCCTGAGCCCAGATTTCATTACCATTTATCATTTCAGGCAAGAAACGATCCTGCTGTTTGCTGGTACCATAATCAATCAATGTAGGCCCTAATAAAAAAATTCCATTTTGATTAACTCTGCCAGGCGCGCCAGATGAGTAATACTCTTCTTCAAAAATTAGCCATTCAATTAAATCTGCACCTCGACCCCCAAATTTTTCTGGCCAAGTAACTGCCGTCCATTTTCCTTGAGATAATTTTCTTTCCCAATCTCTATGTATTTCAAAGCCTTCTGGAGTATCGAAAGAGAGTAATTTATTCTCTGGTTTATTTTTTTTAAACCAAGCTCTTGCTTCTTTTCGAAAATCTTGATGTTTTTTACTAAACTTTAAATCCATTTATAAATTTAATCTTTAAAATCTGCTTCTCTTTTTTCTACGAAAGCTTTTCTAGCTTCTGTTGAGTCATCAGATTCATAAAGCTTTAGTGTAAACCCTTGTTCATATAAATAACTTTTATCCACATCATGAGACTCAATGCCATTTAGGGATTCCTTAGCTAAACGAATAGCTAATGGGCTCTTTTCGGCTATCTTATTTGCCAAGCTCATAGCACTTGATAATAAATTGTCTTTTGAAACTACTTTTTCTAATGCCCCTAATCTATAGGCTTCCAAGGCATCAATTGGTTCTGCTGTAAACATCATTCTTCTGACATGTTGTAAAGGAAACATTCTAGCTAGATGAGAAGCTGCTCCTAATGCGCCTCTATCAACTTCAGGAAGACCAAAATATGCATCATCTGAAGCAATAATAATATCGCTTGCACCCACCAACCCAACTCCACCTCCTAAGCAGAATCCATGGACAGCTGAAATTACAGGAACATTACAAGCTCTGACTGCCTTGAAACTTTCATAGCACCCTCTATTCACTTCAACAATTTTATTTGAATCCTCTGCAAGTTCTTTTATATCAACTCCCGCACAAAATCCTTTTCCATTAGATCTTATTATGACAACTCTAACCTCATCATTACTAGAGAGATTGTTTATTTCCTTCGATAAATCTATCCAACCTTGGCCATTAAAAGCATTTACTGGTGGATAATCTAAACATAATTCTGCTATGCCATTATCTAAATTCGTTTTATATGTCATGTTTTTTAAATATCTTTCGCTTCTCTTATTATAGACTTCATTAACTCATCACAACTAAGTAATTCATTAATTTCACTTGCAATTGTTCCACTTGGCATAGCCCCTTTCTCTGGCAAACCATTTACCATTGCTTGTTGAATTATAACAGCAGAATTAACTGCCATTAATGTTTGAGCTGGTTTAAGAGGATCTGATTTGAAAAGAGCAAATCCTACTTTTAATAAATCCATATAAGAAGCATTTGTCATCTTTTTATATTTAAATCCATTTTTTAATGCAAACATTAATAGCCCGATTGAGCTGCTCTCATTTACTTTCATGATCAACTTATTATTTATCAATCTATGAGGTAGGCCATCAAATTTCTTAGTTACAACAATATCAGAAGATTTGGCTTCTAAATATCTTTCTAAGGTCTTTCTAGGCACTGGGCTATCACTTGTCATCATAAATCTTGTACCCATAGCTATGCCTACTGCTCCAAAAGATATAGCTCTTCGAAGTCCAAGCCCATCCTTAAATCCACCTGCTGCTACCACTGGAATATTAACTTCTTCAATGACTTGGGGTAATAACTCATTAGTTGGAACTTTTCCTGTATGACCTCCTCCTTCTGCTCCTTGAACAACCAATATATCTGCTCCTAAGGACTCTGCTTTAAGTGCATGATCCAAAGCGCCAACAGTCGGTACACATAAAATTCCAGCCTCTTTAAGCTTTTCAATTAATTTTTTGTCTGGTGATCTGCCATAACTAACAGCTTTGAGATTTTTTTTTATGGCTAAATCTACAATCTGATCAGCATCCTTTTGAAAGAAATGAAAATTCAGACCAAAGGATTTATCTGACCTATTTTGTATGTTCTCTATTGCGGACTCTACTTCATTAATATCCATCACAGCACCAGCTAAAAAAGCAAAAGCGCCAGCTTCTATACTAGCTATAACTAGATCTGGGGTAGCCACCCATCCCATAGCTGTTTGGATTATTGGATATTTACAATTTAATGAATCACAAAGATTAGTTCTCAAAAAATCCATAATTATTTGGAATTACTTAGTTAGTTTTTTTCCTTTTTCTTGCTGTTTAGTCTTTTTAGCTAACTTTTTTGCATCAAAACCAGCTAAATATTCTCCTGAAACTAAATCATTATGTGTATGCGCAAAGTGATGATAACCAAATGTTGCATCCATTCCTGATCTATGACCTTGTAAATCTTCTATCTGATTTATAGATTGTTTAGTTAAAGTAACAGCTAAAGAAGGAATTTTTGCTAAACGAGAAGCTACTTCATATGTCTCTTTTTCTAAATCTTTAAGTGGCACGACTTTATTTAACATACCCATCTGATAAGCCCTTTCTGCAGTCATACGCTCTCCTAAAAAAAGAAATTCCTTAGCAATTCTAGGATTTAACTCAAAGGGATGACCAAAATACTCTATTCCAGGTAAGCCCATCTTCAAAGTTGGATCAGAATAAAAAGAATCGTCCGAAGCTATAATTAGATCACAAACCCAAGCCAAAGCTAGACCAGCGGCAATACATGCACCATTCACCATAGCTATCGTTGGTTTAGGGATTTCTCTCCATCTTCTACACATACCCAAATAAATTTCTTGTTCTCTGGCGTAATAAAATTCTCCTCCTTCTTTTTTAGTATGGTCATACCACATAGACTTAATATCATAAGACTTATCTAAATCTCTATCTGGAGTGCCAATGTCATGACCAGCACAAAAATGCTTACCAGAACCTCTTAAAATAATGACCTTGACCTTATCGTCATTCATAGATTTTCTAAATGCATCGTCAATTTGGTAAGTCATATCTCCATTCTGCGCATTGCTATATTCAGGTCTATTCAAAGTTATTTCTGCTATTTGTCCTTTTCGCTTATATAGAACTAAATTTTTTTTCTTTTTTGCCATTATTATTCCTATTTATCTGATCTATCTGGAAGAGCTTGTTCTCTTAAATTATGAGGATCCAAGAAATCCCTAATTATTGACAACTGCTCATTTGAAGGTGTGGGAGTTACTACGTATTTATCATGAAGTAATTCAAACCCAGTATTGTCAATCACTTCTTGTATTTCCACTCCGGGGTGTAAAGACTTTACTTGTATCTGATTATTCGGACCTTTGAAATCCATCACTGATAAATTAGAAATTATGAGACCTAAATTAATAAATTCAGATTTCATACCTTTTAGTTTTTTTGAAGGGTTATAACCTACTCCTGAGACCATATCTACTTCATTGCCAACAAAACATCTATTATTATGATTAGGAAAGAACATGCTATTTGTATGATTTATGGTATTTCCTGGGAAACCTCTTGCTCCCAAAAGTTGAGCTTTAGGGGATAAATGATTATCTCCAATAAAACTAATATTTGTTTGTCCATATTTATCCATTTGTACTGGCCCTGTCATAGCATGTCTATGTCCAATACCTATATTCAAGAAAACTCTTGAATAATTCATATAACCTTCTATTTTTGGCTGGTAATTGTCCCTAGGACCTACTGGAACAGGTTCAGAAACTAAATAAGCTTCCCCATCAGTCATCATCAATTCTGGACTATGTGTCATCTTTGCTAAACTTGCTGCCAATCTAGGAATTAAGCCTATACCTGTAGCAAGAACTTCTCCTCCATCTCTCCATGCTTCAGAAGCAGCACAAATACAAAGTTCAGATAAAGTATAAGAAGGTTTCTCCATAATTTAAAAGACTGGGACCTCTAGAGAGGTAATATGATCTTTTCCTCCTACTGCTTTTAAGTAAGATTCATGATCTAAGCTAATATAATTTTCAAAATAAGCTTCCCATTCAATTTGGTCAGTGGCTTTAGAATAATTACTTAAATGTTCTTTATCAAATCCATAATTTGGTGTCGCAGCTGTAGGATGAGCTCCGTAAGGAGATTCAATAACTCCAGTAACTAAACTTCTTTCAAACCAATTAAACATAGACTTATTTTTATCTATTTCATCAGTTTTAATAATTCTCTCTGTTGAAATAAAAGTCTTTGAAGAGGCTCTAACGAATTTGTCATCTATAAATAGATCTGGCCCATAAATGAAAGTATTACCTAAATCATCTGATTCATGCACATGAATTAATGCTACATCTAATTCAATAGCTGGCATGGCTACCAAAGTTTCATTATCTTTATAAGGAGAAGAAATAGTTTTGATTTCAGGATTTAAACTAAGAATATCGCTACCTAAACCTACTCTTGTAGTAAAGAATGGGAGCCTCATACCTGCTGCTATCAAACCAAATTGTAATAAACCTTCATCCAGTTCCATTACTTCTATGGAGCCTTCTTGTCTAGCTTTCCTAAAATGAGATTCTAGAGGAGTAGTTTCCATTGAGACAAATCCAAAAATCAACTTCTTAACCTTCTTAGCCGAACAAAGCATTCCAACATCTGGTCCGCCATAAGAAACTATGGTTAAATCTTCAACATCACTTTTTAGTAATTCTCTTACTAAGCTCATTGGCTTCCTTCTAGAACCCCAACCACCAATACCTATTGTCATCCCGCTTCTTATATGGGATATGATATCCTTTGAACCAATTATTTTAGTCATAGAACTTATGGATTATATTCATGACCCCATAAGTCTGGGGCATGACTAATAGTTGGTGTAAACTCATCCCAATCTACCTGCCATCCATCAAAGCCATACTCAATGGCAAACCCGCCTGGGGTTACCATATAAAAGGAAACCATCTTGTCATTTGAATGTCTTCCCAATGAAGATTGTAAGTGTACACCGGCTCTTTTAGCCCTATCCAGTGCATAACCTACATCGTCTAAAGTTTTTACTTCTAACATAAGATGAATCAATCCGGTTGGATCTGGAGCTTGAAATAAACCAACACTATGATGTCTAGGATTATCACAGTGCAAGAAATGCAACGAAGCCTCCATAGCTTGATCACCCTCACCCATAGTAAATGTCATAAAGTCTGTTTCAGCAAAACCTAAAACATTTGTGTAAAAGTTAAAGTTTTCTTTAAGATTTAATGTAGGTAAGACCACATGACCCAAACCCATCTCTCCTGTTACAAAGCCTGTAACTCCAACTGGAGATATAAATTTCTGATAATCTAATGTTCTACCATAAAAAAGATCAATTTGAGTTCCTATGGGATCATGAAAATGTATCATCTCTTTGACATCTTTAAAAATACAACCTTCTTTATCGGCTTCAGAAAATTGAATTTTTAATTTTTTAAGTTCTTTTTTTGCTTCATGAAATTGAGATTTATTTCTTAATTCAAAGCCTACATATTTTAATTTCTCTTCTTTTCCTTTATGGATAGCTATCCTAAACGAACGATCATCTAATTTAAACTTTAGAAAATCATTTGATGAATCAGCTGGCATTAATCCCAAAACATCCGAAGAAAAACTATTCCAAGAATCAAATTCTTTTGTTTCAATACCGACATAAGCTAAACTTTTTACTTTCATATCCTATATTTCCTTTTGTTCTTAGAATCCATGATATCTCAAAAAAGGTTCTCTAAGATAAATACTACTCACCATTGATTTGCTTTTCTAGAATCAAGCATAGCTATTAACCTTATCAGCTACAATAATATGATTTTCATCATTCATTTCAGTAAATCGAAAATCACTTTCTAAAGGGTCTTTAAAAACTTTATTTGTGTCTTCATATCTTCCTTGAGATATAGTGTCCATCCAAACTATCATATCAGGACCAAATATTTTTCTTGTTTGATCTGTTGGACATACGAAATCACATACCACATGCCTGCCATGAGTTTGCTCAAAATCCGCGAAAGTTTTCATTCTTAGGCTTTGTCTTTCTCTTCCTTCGTCAGAAAAATCCCAATCTCCTGCCATTTCTCTCACTTTATCAGCATTGTACCAAGCAGAACTTATAAGTGGTTGAAGCCTCTCAGCGAGATAAGTTTTACCACTTCCTGGAAGGCCCATAACTAATATTTTCATAAGTTTTTCTATTTATTTTTTGTCTTTATATACGAAAAAAACTTTTTCGTATATCTTAATTTATGCCTAACAAGAATTAAAGTTCTACTGGAATGATTACTTATTTCAAAAGTTATAATCTGTCCTTAATATATCTATTGATGTAAATTGCATAATCTTCCTTGATTTCTTTATTGCTGATACCATAATCCTCTGAAACATATTTATGTTTACCATGCTTATCTTTAGTATTTTCTTCTCGCCATAATTTCATGGCCTTACTAGCTTTATGACTAAAAGGCTTGCCAATGAAATCATAGATTTTATTTATCTCTTCCATAGGGTTTGAAACTAAATCTTCGTAATTTAGATTTAAGAACTGATCTGGAAAGGCTCGAGAAATATCCATACAATGATTCAACGCTCTAGAAAGTTTTTTTTCCCAATGCTGCCCTAATCTCTTGGATTGAAATTCATCTGACAAAGGTTCTGCTAAAGTTGCAACCATTGAACAATAAGAAGGAATGGTCTGTAATGGATTTCTGTGTGTTTGAATAAAAAGAGCTCCAGGAAATACTTTCATTATGTTCTCTACATATGCTGTATGGTGAGGAGTTTTTAAAACCCAAGATTTATTAGATCTAAGATCATTTTGCCACTGTAGGTATTTTAACATCTTTTTTAGGTACTCATAAGAATGTGTATGGTCTTGGGATTCAACCCATTTTGAGTATGTAGGCACGTTCATAAAAGACTCAGGTACAGTGCTGAAAAATCCATGCTCTAATAATAATATCTCTTCATCAGGTGCCATAGCATCCATAGGATGGATTTTCATTAAATCAGGGGAAGCTTTGATCATAATTTCTACCTCTTGTTTAGCCATAGATATTCTTTCTTGAGGATTCCCCTTCTTCTCATTCTTTAATCTGGATGGATAACGACCTTCCCACCAAATCATTGCAGTATGATCAGGGTCGCTGGACAATAATCTATGAACTAAAGTGCTTCCAGTCCTTGGAAGGCCTACGATTACAATAGGAGGTTTAATTATTTCTTTAGTTATTGAGTTATTCTTGAAATCTTCTTCTAAAAGTAATCTATTTACTAAGATTCCTGTTATTCTTGAAATTTGAGAAGCGTGGCCAACATCGTTTAAGTTGGCCTCTTCATTAAGACTCCAACAGAGCTGTTCTAGCCCTTCTAGATGAATCGTGTCACCAAAATTACTTAATCCTACTAATGAACTAGCTTGATCAAGAAGAGAATTATGACTTAGACTGAGCTTAGGCAATCTACAAGTCCTTTAAATTAATCAACTGAGTTTCAGGTACCGGAAAAGAACTAGAATTTACCCACCTAAGAAGCATAGTACCTGATGAATGATGAGCTGTGTCGACCCAATTATTAGATCCTACATCTTTCCTTGAAATTAAGATTAGTAACGATCCATCCGGTTCCAATTTAGCATTAGCATTATTAAGACAAATATCAAAATAACGATAGTCTAGGGACTCCATCCAGAAATTGTTTAATTGAAAATTCCAATAATCGCAAATAGGTATTTTTGTTTTAACTAGTAATCCTTGATCATCCTTTAACTCCCAATAACCATGCAAATAATAAATATTAGGATCGCCACCGGCTTTCTGAAACATAGATTGATCTATTGAAGAAAATTTATTGGGATTTTCTTCAAAAATATTTGTCCAAGTCTTAAAAGTTGTTGCGGTTCCTTTAATAAAGTTTACTGTTTTTTTTAGACCTTGATTAAGATTTTCTTTACTTAGAGCTGGAGGTTTTTTATTCGTATTTATGCATTCAATGTTAATTGAGGCTGGAACTTCTTTTGTCTTATCTAAAAAGGATTGCCTAACAATTAGTAGATTTGAGTCTGGTTCCATTGGAAGCCAATTTTTTTGTTCTGAGTCTTGTTTTAAGATAATCTCAAAATTTCCATCTTTATCAAAATCTATTTTTTCTGAATCTAACTCGCCAGTTGTAGCCATAGTGCCATCTTCAGCATAACGATTTGCCTTGGTACCAAAGCTTAAATAATGAACTGATCCTTTATTTCCCCAAACTCTATATCTTAATAAACCATCAATACTTGCATTCTGGTATAAATTATCTGGATTATCTGCACCTATTTTTGCCGTTTCATGAGAAAGACTATAAAACTCTGGGAAATATGGATCACTTTTTTCTAAAGCCATATCTAAAGCAAGTCTTAAAAGTCTGGTTAAATATCTATAACCCTCTACCTTATCTAGTATAGGTTTATCAAGTTCTTGTTCAGAAACAATTGATCCAGCCGCTTTAAGTTCATCACAAAAATCTTCCCATACTTTTCCATTCAGCACTTCATCTTGAAGTCTTTTGCCTGTTTCTTTCATAATTTTTTTATGTCTGACCTGATATGAAGAGCTATATCTCCAGTGTGATCAATATAAATCTGTCTTAATTTCAGAAACCAACCTTTGTCAAAAAGAAACTTATCTTCATATCTTCCTCCAACGACTATTTCTATCCTAGAATTAAGAGACTGATAGACAGTAAAATAACTATGAACATTCGCTGAAGTCATGTCAGCATTGAAAGAATATCGTATATTAGTATTTAAATGTTTCGTTTTAGGAGAACATTTTAAACGCCTATAATTTACTTCTTGGTCCTTATCATTATAAAAGATGATGGCAGATTTATATGCATTCAATACTCCAGATGTGCCTTCTAAAAACTGTCCAGGAGATTTAATGGACCCTTTATCAAAAATATTAGCTGCAGACTCAAGATCTCCAGAATCTAAAGAAGAAGTGTACTTAAACATAATCGACTCTATCTCTAATCTTGCTTCTATTGCCTGCATAAATATTTAAAATATTAATTTATTTACTTTAAAAAGAATAACTATGAATGAGATATAAAGCTACTAGATATTTTCCTAAAAATATTTTAAACAAAAGATTCGCTGATTATGTCAAATGAAAAACAATAGGCGTAATAATTTTTTGCACCTAACAAAGTTAAATTTTTAACTTATAATAGTATTAAAATAAGCTTCAATTTCATCTTGAATAAAAAAAATAATACTAACGAAGACATAAACTCAGAAAAGAGCTTTGGTATTTTATTTGCTGTTATTTCATTCTTAACAGCTGCCTTCTTTGTTTATAAAGGAAATGCTTTCTATATTTGGTTTCTCTTAATAGCTCTTATGCTCTTACTTTTAGCATTTATCCTTCCTAATACTCTCAAAAAGCCTAATCTAATTTGGAATAAATTTGGCGTTCTATTAGGATCAATTGTCTCACCAATGGTTATGTTATTTATATTTATTTTAACTATTATTCCTACCGGGGTAATAAGAAGAATTTTAGGAAAAGACTCCTTAAAAAAAGAAATGGAATTAGATAAGAAATCCTACTGGGTAGAGAGAAAAGAGCCTATATCTAATATGAAGAAACAATTTTAATAATCTATGAATTTTATAAAAGAATTATGGGAATTCTTATCCGTTAGAAGAAAATTCTGGTTGCTGCCTATTATTTTTACTTTAGGTATTCTAGGTGGTCTAGTTGTCCTATCTCAGGGATCAGCTTTAGCTCCATTTATTTATACAATATTTTAAGTCATGATTCCAATACTAGGAATATCAGGACTTTATCATGATAGCGCAGCTGCTTTATTAATAGATGGCGAAATAATTGCTGCGGCTCAAGAAGAGAGGTTTACAAGGAAGAAACATGATGCTTCTTATCCTTATAATGCTATAAATTACGTTCTGAAAGAAGGTAATGTATCTCTTGAAGATGTTCAAAAGATAGCTTTTTATGAAAAACCTTTTTTAAAATTTGAACGTCTTTTAGAGACATACGTAACAAATTCACCAAAAGGATTTAACTCCTTTAGAATTGCTATGCCTTTATGGCTTCGTGAGAAACTCTTTTTAAAAGATCTCTTATTAAAAAAGTTAAGGAAATTAGACCGAAATCTTGATGAAAATAAATTACTCTTTGGGGAACATCATCTTAGTCATGCGGCTAGTGCTTTTTACCCTTCTACTTTTGATGAAGCTGTAATCTTAACTATGGATGGAGTTGGTGAATGGACGACATCATCCATAGCAATAGGGAAAGGAAAAGATATTTCAATAAAAAAAGAAATTCACTTTCCTCACTCCTTAGGGCTTCTCTACTCTGCTTTTACTTACTATCTTGGATTTAGGGTAAATAGTGGTGAATATAAAGTAATGGGATTAGCTCCATATGGAAAACCAAAATATAAAGATATTATTTTAGAAAAATTAATAGATCTAAAAGAAGACGGATCATTTAGATTAGAGCAATCTTATTTTAACTACGCAACTGGTTTAACCATGACCAATAAGAAATTTTCTTCTCTATTTAACCAACCAGTTAGAACAGCTGATAAAGAAGAATTGACTCAGTTCCATATGGACATAGCGGCATCTATACAAGTTGTTACAGAGGAAATAGTATTAAGGATTACAAGAGCTCTGGCCACAGAATACAAAATCCCAAACCTTTGTTTAGCTGGTGGAGTAGCCTTGAATTGCGTAGCTAACGGAAGGATATTAAAAGAGAGCGGTTTTAATAAAATTTGGATACAGCCTGCTGCTGGGGATGCTGGAGGAGCTTTAGGGGCAGCACTTTCAGCATGGCATCAAGAATTGGATATGAAAAGGATTGTAGAAAAAAAAGATAAAATGAAAGGAGCTTACTTAGGTCCTAAATTTAATGAAAATTCAATACAAAAATCATTACTAAGTTGTGGAGCTGTCTTTAAGAAGATGTCTGAAAACGATATGCTATCTTTTGCAGCCAATGAATTGTCGAAAGAGAAATGTTTAGGCTGGTTTCAAGGCAGAATGGAGTTTGGGCCTAGAGCCTTAGGCGGAAGATCTATATTAGGTGATCCCCGTTCTCCAACAATGCAAAAAATTCTAAACTTAAAAGTTAAATACAGGGAAAGTTTTCGTCCATTTGCACCTTCTATCTTATCCGAAGATCTTAATGAATGGTTTAAGCTTAAAGTAGAAAGTCCTTATATGCTTTTAGTTGATGAAATCAAAAAAGAAAAACAAGTGAAAATGACATCAGAAGAAGAAAGTTTATTTGGTATAGAAAGGTTAAACATAAAGCGTTCAGAGATACCTGCTGTAACTCATATTGACTACTCAGCAAGAATACAAACTGTGCATTCTGAAACAAACCCAAGATATCATGCTTTATTAACCAAATTTAAAGAAATAACAAACTGTCCTGTGCTCGTAAATACTTCCTTCAATGTCAGAGGCGAACCCATTGTGTGTTCTCCAGAAGATGCTTTCAAATGTTTTATGGGAACTGAGTTAGATATATTGATAATAGAAAACTTCATACTAAGAAAAGAAGAACAAGATATCTCTTTATCTTCAAATTACAAAGGAAAATATGAACTTGATTAAGTTGGTTTTAATTAATTTTTCTGTTCTTTTAGCCTTAATTATAATTTTATTTATTCCTGCAGAAATTTACTACTCCATTAAAGATTCCAAGCTTAACTCTTCAGAAAATAAAATGAACTACTGGCTATCAGTTTTTCCTAATACGAAAGATAATTCTATTTATGATTTAGCGCCAGGCGAATACAGGCATATTGGTCCGTTCAACGAATTCGATTATACGTTTAGTATAAATAAATATGGTTACAAAGAGCCAAATTTTAATCCTAAGAAATCAGTAGATATAGTTATATATGGAGATAGTTTTTCTTTTGGTCATGGTGTAAGGAGCGAAGAAAGTTATAGCGCTTTAATCAGTAAAAGGTTCCCTAATTTAAATATAGCAAATCTATCTTATAACGGCGGATTTACATCTCCTCACTACCTTCTTCACTTCCTAAATAACCCTAATCTAAAACCTCAATATATTTTTGTAGGGACTTTTTTAGGAAATGATTGCCAATCTGACATGACCCTAACTAAAGTCATTTCTTCAGAAAAAGGTGGCTATCCTAATTTATTAATAGAAGACGGTTATCTAGTTGGCGACCAAAGAAATTTTTCACCAAACTTAATAATTCTAAAATTTCTTAATGATAATTCAGCTTTCCTAAAAAGAATAATTCAGAATATATATGCATCTAATCTTGGAGGTTACATATTTAATCTAGAAGCAAGGCCCAATAAGAAAAATAGTCAATTATTTAATTCTGGTGGAGACATCAAATCATGCGATAAGAATTTAAAATATATAAAAAACATTGAACAACAATGCATGGCTAGAAATCCATCATGTAAGCTAGTTAATCTTCTAATTCCTGAAAGAACTAATCTTCATTCTGGTCAAAAATTAATGGATAATGTAATTAATAACTGCAATAAAAATTATCTAGAATGCGTTGATCTAGGGAATGCATTTCAAAAAAATAAAATGGAAACCTATTTTAAAGTAGATGGGCATTGGAATAGTAATGGTCATCAGATTGTGTCTGAAATAGTTTCCAAAAAATACATAAAGAATTGATGGCGGAGAGAGAGGGATTCGAACCCTCGAAGGATTTAACTCCTTACTCCCTTAGCAGGGTACAAGAGCATCTAAAAAACCCTTGTATTATAGGGCTTTCAGAGCAAGTCCATTCTTTCAGGAATCGTTTATAAACCTTTATGTATGGTTATTACATTTATTTATACCGCACAAAAACCGCACAATGGAAGATTTCAGCTCATGGTCTAAATACTGAACCTTCCAACTACATCAATGACATCATCATCTTCTTCAACGGTTATAAAAGTTTTCTGCTTAGTTATTAGATAGGTAGAAAGCGGAAGTCCAATCAAAGTGAAAAAAAACATTAGAAATAGCTGAGCGGATAAATCTCTAAAACTGAAAGTTAGTAATACTAAACAAGCGAATGATGTTAGACCTATTAGTATGCCAATACGCTTATGCATCTATAGCCTCCACTTTATTTTCTTCATATGGAATCCAGCTCTCACACATCTTAGTAGCTTGACGCATAGCATCTTTAAACCCTTCAAGAATAAAACGAAATCTTCCATAAGGCGTATCTATATTTATTAATTTAGCTTCTCTTATGCTAGGAAAAGGGCCTTGCGGAATGATTATATTTTCAGAACTATCTTCACGAGCAAGCCACACTTCATACTCAATTTGTTTAGGTTTTTTAAAATCAATCCTCATAGTTCCTTCTATATAGCTATCTTCCTTTGGCCTTTCAAAATCTTTGGATTTGGGTGTAGGCAAAATAAAACTAACCTCTTCACAAAGGCAATAAGGTCTGTTCATCTGGAAATAAAAGGTGCCATCGGATGTCTCAGATTGCTTAGACACCATCAAATAGTCTGGGCTAATACTGGTTATATTAAATGCGTCTATGGTGGTGAGGTGTATATCTGAAGAAATGCTAAATGGAAGGAAAAGGAGAAATAAAGAAATTCGTTTCATAAATTAAATTCAATTATTGGAAAGTAGGCTTTCCATCTTTTGTTAAAAAAATAGAGAAAAAATCTGCTTGGTGAACATTGGATGTTTCCTGAACCTTCTTCTTCTCTTCCCATGAACGATCAAGACCCCTTCCTAAAAGAACCATTATCCTTTGTCTGGCAAATTCTAAATCCTCAACATTCATGCAAAAATTACAAATACTAAAGTAAGCCATGGCATCGTAAACTTCTTCTGGATCTAGACCCATATCTAAAAAATAATCTTCAATGGCTTCTAGCGCTAAAAAAACTCTATGCACATCATCTTCAATTTCATCTTCATCGGGGAAAGAAATCTTTTCTACTGTGTCTTGAGTTAGGTCTTTGACTTCCATATTAATAAAATAACATGTGAAGCGTCATATAATGACGTACCAATAAAGTTGATAAATTATGATTTTTTAATTAAAGATTTCTTGAATGCTATCAAGCTCAATCATAGACCTTAGACATTTCTTTTGCTGTTTGGGATATCTCTTTTCGTAAAGCTTTAGGAGAAAGAACTTCTACTTGGCTACCAAAGCCCAACAACCACCACCTAAGTTGGGCAGTGTCACTTACAGAAGCCTTAATCATAATTTTACCGTCATCTAAAAATTTTAAATCTTGATCCTTTGATAAAGCGCTCTCTGTAAGATGAAATCCTGCATGTCCCTCAAAAATAGCTTTTAATATAATACGTTTATTTGAGTATAAAAATCCTAAATTATTATCCTTGATATATCTGTCGATTGAAAAACTCTCTGGTTCAGAAGACTCTAATCCATTCCAGTCAGCCTTAGTAAATCTATGTAAAGGCAATGATCTGGGATTATTTGGATCTTCTGCCATAGTGCAGATCAAATAATGTATCTGACCTCTTAAAACTAAACCAAGCGGATTAATAACTCGCTCTTTAGCTTTGTCAGTCCCTCTATTTTTATACAGAACTATTAGCTGTCTTTTTTTTAATAAAGCGTCATATATCTGTGCTTCAATGTCTTCATTAATTTGCGGTGCTTCTAATCTTTGCCACTGGTGCTCTACACGAACCCTATCTCTCCAACGACTAATCTCATTTTTCTTTACTTTCTTCAGAATTGAATTTGCCCTATCAAAGAAAACTCTAATCCTTTTAAAGCTCTTGCTTGGCATTAAGGGTTCAAGGTATTGCTCAGCCAAACTAAAGGTCAATGCTTCTATGGGGTCCATAGATGGCTGTAGACCAAATGCGCTCTGATGCCATGACCATCCATAAGGCCTTTCTCTGTCATCACAAACAATTGGCATTATAGATTCAAGGGATTCTAGATCTCGTTGAATCATTCGAAGGGAAACAGGATAACCAAGATCTTTTAACTGATTTTGGATCTCGGAGGTGCTTACCTTACTAGGAAATCTAGGTATTAATTGTAAGAGTTGTATCTGCCTTAGACTGCTTTCTGACATTAAAAAATTATACCAAACAAAACGTCTTCATATGACGCTTAGTAATAAGTAAATTGATTTTAATTGACCTGATAGGCTTTAATCAGTATTTGGTTTTTTATTTAAATAATTCTTTAGAACAACAGGTTGAGCATACTCCTTCAACCTATAACCATCCTCTTTTCCTTTCTTCATTCCCTCTAAAGCTAGATCACTTTCTTCCAAGAAGTATTTTTGTTTAATAATCGAAGAGTTTTCAGAGAATAACTCCTCTATCAGTTCATCAAAAGCAATCTTAGATTCAAGAGAATCTTCAATGTAACTTGAAGAAATTCCTTTTAAATAATGGAATACAAAAGAATCTAAAGACTTATCTAATTGAGTCAGGGGATCAATTTGCTCCATAATTGACTCTTTTAAATCTTCCAAATGAGCTTTAAAACCGAAAGGTGTCTCTGGTACCCCTTTTAAGCTAATTTTCTCTTCTGAATTTTGATAAAAGAAATAAAAAATAGCTATTAAAACTAAAATCCACCAATAATCACTAAAAAAAGAATTATTAGATTCGTTTCCAGAACTGCCTTTCGAAGAGCCGCTTAGATATTTATCGATTAGTCTATTTGATGTATCGAGCTCCTTTTCCATAAGCTCATAATTTGATTTAACTTCACCTAACTCTAATGTAAGTTCAGATATCAATTTTTCACTTTCTTCATATAAAAAAATCTGCTGCTCTAAATCAAACTTTGTGGATTCTAATTCTTCTTTTAAAGAATTTATTTCTTCGTTATAAAAACTTTGGTCAGGTTCACTTCCTCCTCGAGAAAGCCTTTTTATATTTTCTTCAAGTACTTCAATACTTTTTTGTAAGTCTTTGTTTTTAGCCTCATATCCTTGAAGGATAATCTTTTCATATTCCAGTAAAGCAATTTCATTCTCTAAGACTTTAATTCTGTCTATGTATTCAGATTTATCTTCCTCGATAGGTTGGTAGGTAGAGACAGAATCAGGTCTACCTCGATCTAATTGTTTTATTTTAGATTGAGCGTTAGCAACTCTTTTATCGATACTCTTTTTAAATTCTCTATTTAGACCTCGATATTTATCTACATATTGTAAAAGTTCAAGGGATTGGGCGTAATGACCTGTCTTAAATAGAACAGATGCATACATACTTGATAGGTTCACCTTTTCAAAACAAGTTAGCCTATCTTTAAAGTCCACATATGTCTCGATGATAATTTGTATTTCCGGCTCATTGATTGCCTTAGCTATACTATTAATATCTCTTTCTATCCGCTTTGAGGGTCCTCTTTCATTTTCTAGATTACAGGTTTTAAGACTAGACAAATAATCATAGGTCTCTAGATCAAGAGAAAAGGAATTTACAGAAAAAAATAAGAAAAATAGAAGAATTATTTTTTTCTTAA
Source organism: SAR86 cluster bacterium (assembly GCA_029268615.1). Taxonomy (NCBI): domain Bacteria; kingdom Pseudomonadati; phylum Pseudomonadota; class Gammaproteobacteria; species SAR86 cluster bacterium. The sequence continues at coordinate 26,677 of JAQWNM010000014.1, forward strand.
ACAACTTTAGTTTTTTTTGCATCATATGCCCTAGTTAAAGCAGTTTCTAATTTCTTAGTTGTCCCTTCTCTATCCCAGATCCAATCAGTAGACCAGATTCTATGAAACTTCCAACCAAAGTTTTCTAATAGGTTTTGCCTTAGTAGATCTCTATCTCTAGCAGCTTTGCTGGAATGGTAAGTGGCTCCATCACATTCTACTGCGAGGATAAAGCCATCAAGATCAGGATGTTTGACTCCTATATCTATCTTAAAACCTTGAACTCCTACTTGAGGCACCGCTATAAAACCCATCATCTCTATTTCAGCTATTGCCCATTCCTCAAAAGGGCTATCTGGTTCAGCATCTGTGGAAGAGCCCAAAGGAAGCTCTTTCGTTTTTGCAAATGATATATATTCAGAGAGGAAGGTTGTACCCTTAGCTTTTGTCTTAATATCCATACTTGTTAAAGAAGTTACAAGATGCAGAGATTCTCTAGCTCTAGTTGTAATTACATTAAGTCTTCTTTCTCCTCCTGCTTGATTTATTGGGAAGAATCTTTGCAATACTGGAGCACCTTCTTTTAACTTCCCAAAGTTAGTCCCAACAATAATCACATCTCTTTCATCTCCCTGAACGTTTTCTAAATTCTTTATAAAAAATTTGTTTAGGCCTTCATCTTTATTAACCCACTCATCAAGGAAATTCCTAACTTTATTGTTGTTCTGATACACCAAGTTTAAATCTTGGTCTATTAGAGATCTTTGCTTAACATTCATAACTGCTACACCTAAAGATTTATCTGGGTAATTCTCGGAATGGTTGATAATAAGCTCAATTATTTTCTTTGCTTCATCTTCATTAGTACCACCCTGTCTATATATGGCATTAGGTAAGAAATGAGAATGAACGCCAAAATGTGAATCCCCTGTTTCGATAGTAGAAGGAGGTATGATCAGGGAGTTATCATATATAAAGTTATTCTGAAACTTTATAAGGTCCTGATGCTTAGATCTATAGTGCCATTTTAACATTCTTGGTTTGTTCCAGATTGTTTTTGCTAAATCTAGTATTGACTCTTGTACATCGATAACTGGATCATCTTCATCCTCTTGTCTCGCAAAAAATGAAGTTGGTGGCAATTGATTTTCATCCCCTACTATTACGCATTGTTTTGCTCTTGCTAATGCCGGAAGCGCTCTAGGGGGACTCATCTGCGAAGCTTCATCTATTATAAGTAAATCAAATTCTTGCTTTAAAGGGATAAAAGTGGATATATTTGGTGGAGTTACCATCCAACAAGGTAAATTGCATGATAACGCAGAAGCGCTTCGAGATAAGTGATTTCTAACTGACCCTTTAGGAAAAGTTTTAAGCGAAGATCCATATTCAAGCAACTCTTGTTCAGTTCTTTCAGAAGATCTACCTCCCCTACCTCTTGGTGCAGATGTATCCATCTTCCTAGCATTTATACTTATTTGTTTTCTTATAAGTAGTTGGATTTCTTCATCTAATTTCTTTAATGAAGTAACATTTGAATTTAATTTCTTTCCTATATATTTATTCAATAAAACAACATTAGACTTTTCTTTATTTAATTTTTCATACTGTTTCTGCACTAACCAAGACTGAAATTTTGAAGAGAGATCTTTGGTACTTCCTTCTTGTTTTAAGAAATTATTATAAAAATCTGCAATTGGTCCTTTCTGAAGATCATCTTCTTCTTTTCTTAAATCAAAAAACTCATTTATAGAGCCGCAAGTATTATGTTTATCTAAAAATTCATTAAGATGTTCAATAGAAATTTGTTCATGCTTTAGATCTTCAAAAGGATCAGCTTTAACAATATCAAATACCTTATTTAGATCTTTAATTGAATCATCTAAATTATTATAAAATGTTTCTAGTAGTGAGAACGAAGGTATTAGATTATCTTTTATCTCTAAGAATTTTTGTCTTCTTTCAATCTCAATGTCTTTAAGTAGATGTATTCGAGTCTTAAGTTCCTCTAAGTTATCTTCTAGAGATTCTCTTTTAGAAAACTCTAAATAATTTGTACTCCCCAATAAAGAGTTAATTTTTTTATCTAATTCAGTTATTTCAGTTAATAACTTATATAAATTTATAATCTCATTAAATAAAAATCCTGACATATTTAGGGACGTAGCTTGATCTAATGAAGAGCCGATTTCTTTACTTCTAAGCTTAATTAAATCAAAAGATTCTTTGAGATCAGCTTCTGCGTCTATATCAAAATTAGAAAGTTCAGAAATTAGGCTTTCGTCAACGCTTAAAGAAGAAAATTGCTCAATGAATTGATTTGGAGACTCATTAAATTTCTGAAATATAGGGCTTTCTTTTTCTGCAAATTTAAATTCAGATATTTTTTCTAAGGATTTATGTAATAACTCTGCATCTGTAGCTTTTACATCATATAAATTAGTTGTTTCGAATACAGTCGCTAGAATTTCATCTTGCTTAAAAGCTTCTTCAAACTCTTTATAGCTTGCAGCAGATTCAAAAATTTTTACTTTCTCTGGCTTACTTAAATTTAAGTCAGAAATTCTTTTAAAAATCTTATTAGACTTTCGATAATCTTCATTAAATATAGAAAAAATAGATGAAGTCTTTAATATTAAGGCACACTTCCTCAATTCTGATGAACTTACTAGATAGTTTAGCTGAACAGACTCTCTTAAATTATCGGCTTCGCTTACGCCTTTCCAAATAAGTTTTATTTTCTTTTTAAATTCTTCTTCTTTAAATCTACCTTGAGCTCTATTTAAAAGCATTCTGTCTGAAGATCTACTATAAGAATTAAGGAAAGTGAACTTTTCAAGTACCGTTAAAGAGCTTAAATTAATACTTTCTACATTAAGGTCTTGCAGAAAACTTATTATAGGTTCTAAGAAATGAATATTTTTATTTGCTTGAGCTTGCTTTTCTTTTAATAGCCCTTCTAATGATCCATCATAGTCTGCCTCAATAAGATCTAAACTATCCAATGAAGTATAGACCGATTGTACTGCTTCTTTTTCAAGCTCAGATTCTTTAGCCTTTTCTTCTTTAGAAAGGAAATCTTCAAGTGTATCTACTAATTCAAGGCCTTGTTGCAACTCTTCTGGCTCTTTTCCTATCAAATCTATTAAAAAAGGTTCTTCTAATCCACTTTCATTTTGAAAATTATCCGGAAGATGATTTTTACAAATATTTAAATATTCACTTAAATCATTAAGATTGAAATTATCAGCTGGCAAGCCAGTTTTGATTAAATCTTGATGTCCTTGAAGCATTATCTGTAAGTTTTCTGACCAAGCTTTAATACTATTATTAAACTTATCTCTTTCAATAGTTGTTTTTGGAGATGCTTTTGCAGAAATCCAAGGGTGTTCGAAATAACTTACATTCTTAAAAACTTCTTTATGAAATGACTCTAAAGAATTAAAGCTTTCTATAAATTTATTTTGTTGATCGTTAGTTATTTTGTCACAAGTTGGAAAACTTAAAGACTCAAGCGCACCTATAGGATATTTATTTATAAGAATTTCCTGTTCCCACAGAAGGTCATGCACAGTTTTATTAGTTTTCCCAAATTCACTGCCTATAAAGTCTTTATACTCATTAAGCTCGTCCCTTACTTTAGTCAGTTCTTTAATTTTAGTATTCAATGATTCAGAATTAATTCTCGTAGTTGGTGAATTCAATCTTTCTCTCACAGAACCCCATAAAGTTTGTTTTGAAGCTTTCGCGCTGTAGAGTTTTAAAACATAATCATCTAAGCCGGCTGCCTTAAGTCTAGTCCTTACGACTTCAAGAGCTGCTTCTTTGTCAGCTACAAATAAAACTTTCTTTCCTGAATAAATCCCAGCTGCAATCATATTACATATTGTTTGAGACTTACCGGTTCCCGGCGGCCCTCTTAAAACAAAACTTTTACCATTTAGCATGTCAATTATTGCTGAATGTTGGGATGAATCTGCTGCATCTATAAGTGCAGGAATTAACTTCCTGTGCTCTTTATCATCTACATCATAAATTTCATCACTTCCGGAAACAGTTTTTCCAGATAACAATGTAGCTAGCAATTCATTTGGATTTTCTGCAATGGATTTTAAATCTTCATGCATTGTTAATTCCTGAGTATGGAAGATTCCTACAGAAGACCTTCTCAGTACATCCCACCCTTTTTTACTGACTAATGTCTTTACTTTCTTTAGATATGCTTCAATGTCTAAAACTTCGCTTTCATTCTTACCGTTCTTAACAGTGATCTTGGGTGGCTTTGGCAATCTAATATCAAATTCTTCATTGAGATAATGCTTCAAAGTGTTGTTTTCTAAAATATCGAATTCATCAACGGCTTTAATATTAAAATTATTCTTCTTATCAAGATTAAATTGAACTTGCATCATAAGCAGAGGTGCCAATCTCTTTTTCTTACCGCTAACTCCCCTATCTTGTATCCATTGCAAAAAACCAAAACATAAATAAAGAGTATTTTGTCCCGTTTCTTCTAAATTTGTTTTATATCTCTGTTTTAGCTTTCTTAGTCTTGCGTTTAAAATATCTGGCAAGATGAGAGTTTGTATTTTATCGTCGTTGTACTGACGTTTCTTCCTATTCTCCTCTGTATCCTCAGGTAAATTGTAATCTGGATTGATGTTATGGTTTTGTGCATGACGCCTTAAATCACTTTCTCCTGTCCCAGAAACTCTTTTTGGAAGACCTAAATCCTCTCTCAACCTGTCTTTAAGGGCTCTAAGTGCATCTTCTTCCCTTTCAGAAATTTCATCTGGGTTCTCTATATCCTGCTCATCAATTTTTTTTAAATCTTCTAAATAAGTCTCATCAGTTATCTTGAGCTTATCTATTTTTCTTTTGAAATCAGGTTTTTGCTCTTCGGGAGGCTCAGAATCAAGTGGAGGTAAAGGATCAAATGTCATTCCTCTTTTTGAGAGGGAAATTTTTTCGGCCAACTTTTGAGGGAGTTCATCTATAAACCTAAACCCTAATTCTCTCGATGAAAATGAAGAATGTATTAATTTATTTCTTGTCGTCAAAGCAAGAAGTTTCTCACTATAAGTTAAAAGTTGTTTTTTTATATCCACAGTCTTTATTATTTCCTTCTACTCATAAGAACTATTATCCATTCGCTGGAAGTCTTTTAGATAACTCAAAACAAATACGTAAATCTGCCCTGAAAGGCTGTGAAAACATTTCTGCTGATAATTCATCGCTGTCGGATCCTTGATCTTTATTAGCATACCAAATACTTAGATGATTTAAATATTCAGCCTTAAATTTCTCTACATCTTCTCTAACTTCTTTAAAAATTTCATCTCTTGTCTTGTCCAGTCCATCAGGCTTATTGCCACCTATCCACATCCTAAAACCTACTGAAGCTTGAATTAATTTATCTACATTTTCATAATCAATTTCAAGTTCTCTCAAGGTGTCGAAAACACCAGCACATTTTTTTGTCATAAAATACTGAATATCAAGTTTTTTTCCTTCGTAATCAGATTTGGATTCAAACTCATCTAAATATTCATCAATGGTCTTAAGTTCGTTCTCAGCAGATAAGCTTACTGTTATCAACAAACAAGACAACGTAATTAATTTCCTCATATATTTACCATAAACTATCATGAAAAAATTTCATAACCTTATCTTCTAAGAAATATAGAAAAACCGCACAAAAACCGCACAGTTCCTAAAACTATAGACTTTATAGATGATGACGATTAACCTGAAACAAGGCTACTGGCGGAGAGAGAGGGATTCGAACCCTCGATAGGAGATTATCCTATACTCCCTTAGCAGGGGAGCGCTTTCAACCACTCAGCCACCTCTCCTAATAGAATGGGAAGGCAATTCTACCATTACAACTCAAATTTCACCCTAAC
>JAQWNM010000015.1 GCA_029268615.1 SAR86 cluster bacterium
AATTTCATGTTTGATTTTCAAGTTAGTCATAATGGAAGCTTTGAAGGACTTCAAGCTTTTAATCCAGTCACTAACCCTAGTTATACTTTAGCTGGATTGCAGATAGGTTGGTCACTGAATAGTTGGGAATTTATGCTAAATGTAGAGAATATTACTGATGAAGACTACTATGTAGATGTTCAATATTTATCTAACTTATATACTTTAGATGATAATGGGACAGGTAATATAATCATTGGTACCTTAGGTCAGCCTAGACTTTTCTCAGCTAGTCTTACCTATTATTTTGAGTAATATTTCAGAGGGAGGGTTTTATGAGTAAAACATTTAATATTCATCAAGATGAACTTGAAGGCAGATATGTCCAAATGGACCAAGTTGAATGGGTAGATTTTCCTGCTGCTTTATGTGAAGGGCCAATTAAATGGAAACTTTTAAATGTTTCTCCTGAACTGGGATCTTGGACTGCAATTTTTGATTGTCCGGCTGAGACTTCCTTCAATAGGCATATTCATATAGGACCTGGAGAGTACTTCTTAACCAAAGGACGTATGGATGTGAGAGGAGGAGATGATGATGGAGGATCTACTGCTATAGCTCCTGGATATGGTTATGAGCCCTGCAATGCAAGACATGACAAGACTTACTTTCCTGAGGATAGTGAGTTCTATATGAATTTTGTGGGACCTCTTAATTTTATTGATGAAGAGGGCAACACAATAGCATTAGTCACTTGGCAAGATGCTCAAGGTGCTTGGGAAGCATCATAAGTTAGAGTCATTATCAAAGACTCTATGTTAAAAATATTAAATTTTTTGAGGTAAAGTTATGTCAGAAGCTAAAGCCAATCCGGAATATAATCCATCAGGATATGGTGATTGTATTGATACAAATAGATTGCCTTGGATACCTGTACCAAATGTTAGTGGTATGTTTTTTAAACCGACTAGGGCAAGTTCAGAAAGTGGAATTTTTTCATTAATCTATAAGCTAGAGGCTGGAACTTCAATGCCTAGTGCAGTTTATTTAGGTGGTATGGATATGTTGATCCTTTCAGGAAAAGCTGAATATGACCAAGATGGTTCAAAGAGTATTTTAGAACCTGGAACTTGGGGTTTTATTTCTGCAAATTCTAAAGTAAATGCATTTGTGGCCATAGAGGATACTGAAGTGTTGGCTAATTTTTTTAGTGGAGTCGCTTTTTTAGGTGACGATGGATCTTTAGAATCATTATTTACAGCAGCAGATGTTTTAAGTCTTGCGAAAGAAAGTAAAGTTACTTTAGTTCCAAATTCATTATCAGCTTGTATGGAAGAGGGGACAATTCCATATAGTGGAAATGGCGAGCCTTTGGCAATAGCATCCTCAGATAATGCAAGTAAGATAGTTGATGAGCCAGTTTCTTCTTCATCAAATGGTTCTGTAACTCATCCTCACTTTGTTGACACACGTTCAGTACCCTGGTTAGTTCTTCCAACAATGCCAGACGTAGGTCTTAAGCTTCTTAGAGTTAGCGAAGAAACAGGCTTTGTATCTTTGATAGTTCGTCATAATGGAGTAGCTGATCCGCATACTCATTTAGGTGCTAGCGATTTCTTAGTTTTAACTGGGGCTTTAGGCGTAAGAGCAGGCCCTCCAGAAGGTTACGGTCCTGGAATGTGGTTTTATGAGCCAGCAGGTGCAAGACATGACGCAACACAAAGAGTTACAGAAGAGGACTTAATATACACAGCAAATATATATGGCCCTTTGTTCTTCGATCAAGGCAAGGGAACGCCAATAGATTACATTTTATCTTGGATGGACTACAAAGAGATGGCTGCAGCTTCAGGCGTTAAGCTTGTTCCTAGCACTACTCCAGGTGATTCTAATTTATTAGCTTGGTCTCCACTAAAAGCATCTAACTAAATTTTGATAAAGCATGGCTCATAAGAAGCTAGGCTATACTTTAATTACTAATGCTAGGATAATTGATGGTAGCGGAGGAGAGCCCTATTCAGGACATGTTCTTCTAAATAATAATAGAATAGATTCCATCTTGGATGATCTAAAAGATCTTTCTAAGAGCATCACTATAAGAAAGACTATAGATGCTGAAGGAAAAACTCTCATGCCAGGACTGATAGATGCGCATTGTCATATAAGTTTTGACGAACCTTCTTCTAATGACGAACTTTTTTTTCACAGAAGAGAAGGTTTAGCTTCCATCATTGCAAGTCAGAATGCCTATAAGGTTTTACAGGCAGGAGTTACAGGATTTCTTGATGCAGATAGTTTATATAATGTAGGCGTTGATTTAAGAGACGCAATCGAGAGCGGAATTGTTCAAGGCCCTAGAATGTCTGTAGGAGGGAATGCTTTAATGACTTCAGCAGGAGGCACTGCAGGAAGATTAATTCCTGACGAAGGAAAAAGGGGCTATGGAGCGGTAGTTAGGAATAAAGATGAAATAATTTTAGAAGTAAGAAGGCAAATAAAGTTAGGAGTTGACTGGATTAAGATTCATGTGTCTGGTTTAGTTCCTAGACAAACTTCTGATGGAGAACTAAAAGCATGGAGTTTAGAGGAATTAAAGGTAGCTTGCGACACAGCTCATGAACTAGATATTCCTGTAGTAGGTCACTGTAGAAGTGCTGATAGCGTGAAAGACTCTCTTTTAGCAGGTATGGATATGATCTTGCATGGCACGTATATGGATGAAGAAGGTTTAGAAATACTTGCTAATAAAAAAATACCGATAGTTCCTACTTTTACTTTTCAGGCAAACTTAATAGATTATGCAGATGAAATGGGTGCTTCAAAAGACTATAAAGAGATTTTTGAAAAGGAAATAGATGACAATATTGAGATTTTAAAAAAGGCTTATAGTCTAGGAGTTCCTTTCTTATGTGGCAGTGAAACAGGCTTTTCTGTTACTCCTTACGGTGATTGGCATTATAGAGAGCTAGAAGTTTTTGTGAATAAGCTTGGAATGACTCATTTAGAAGCAATAACTTGTGCTACCAAAAATGCAGCTCGAGCATTAAGGAAAGAAAAGGAGTTAGGCATGGTAAACCCTGGATTTCTAGCTGACTTGATTCTGATAGATGGAGACCCGTCTAAAGATGTAACTTTATTAGGAAAAAAAGACTTATTAAAAATGGTATTATTAGACGGTGAAGAAGTTGATTTAACTCCCAGACCAGAAAGACTGAAAGATCCTTCTGGATGGAGAGTTTCATCCTACTCAGAAAAAATACTAAAGAAATACTAAAAGAATTAATTTATGTCTAAATTATGTTTAGTGACAGGTGTTGGACCCGGAACAGGTAAAGCAACCGTCAAACGTTTCAGTGAGTCAGGTTATAAAGTTGCAATGCTTTCTCGTTCAGAAGAAAGATTATCCATTCTAGAAAGTGAAATTCCTAATACAAAAGCTTATCCTTGCGATGTTTCTAATGAAGAACAGATGGCTGAAGTAATTTCACTTGTTAAATCAGATTTAGGAATTCCTAATGTCCTTGTTCATAATGCTGTTAGAGGTGGGAGGGGAAATTTCCTAGAAATAAAACCAAAAGATTTACTTAAAAATTTTGAGATTAATACTATGGGTTTACTTTATCTCTCTCGAGGCTTTGCTGAGGATATGCTTAAAAGAGGTAATGGATCTATAATTGTTACAGGGAATACTTCCGCTAGAAGAGGCAAGCCTTGGTTTGCAACTACCGCTCCAACTAAAGCAGCTCAAAGAATACTTGCTGAGTCTATTGCTAGAGAGGTAGGACCTAAGGGGATTCATGTATCGTATATTCTTATAGATTCAGCAATTGATGTACCTTGGACTCGAGAAGCTTGGCCTGACAAACCTGATGATTTTTTTATGAAACCCTCTGCCATTGCTGATGAAATATTCCATATTGCTCATCAAGATAAATCAGCTTGGACTTTTGATGTAGAAATAAGGCCATTTGCTGAACCTTGGTAATGGATATTTTAGAAGAGATTAAATCAATTGTAGGCCAAAAAGGTATCTTATTGGGTCAAGATGTTTCAAATAGAAAGGCAGGTATATGGATAGAAGAAGGCATTAAAGCTAAGGCCATAGTAAGGCCAAAGAACACAGAGGAATTATCTAAAGTATTGAATTTATGTAATCATCACAAGCAAACCATAGTCCCTCATGGAGGTTTAACTGGGCTTGTTCAGGGGGCAATTACAAATAAAGAGCAAATAGCTCTTTCAACAGAAAGAATGACTTCTGTGTTAAATATTGACCCAATAGGAAGGACAATGACTGTAGAAGCAGGAGTGCAGTTAGAAAAAATACAACAAATTGCTAATGAGCATGAATTAATGTTTCCTTTGGATTTAGGTGCTCGCGGATCATGTTCAATAGGTGGAAATATTTCTACCAATGCCGGAGGAAACATGGTTATGCGTTATGGGATGATAAGAGATTCTATTTTAGGTTTAGAATCTGTTCTAGCCGATGGAAGAATATTATCTTCAATGAATCAAATGTTAAAAAATAATTCTGGTTATGATTTAAAACAACTTTTTATAGGGACAGAGGGTACTTTAGGTTTTGTTACAAAGGCAGTTCTTAGGTTAAGAGAAAAGCCTAAAAGTTGTAATACAGCTTTAGCTTCTTTTGATACATTTGATGAAGTAACCAATTTCTTAAAATTGATAGATCAAGGACTTGGAGGTAATTTAAGTTCTTTTGAAGTAATGTGGAAAGATTACTATAATTTAGTGACTAACCCTCCAGCTAAGAATAACCCTCCAATAGGTCAAGATTTTGCTTATTATGTATTAGTAGAATCAACAGGTTCAAATCAAGAAAAAGATGAAGTTCATTTTGAGTCTATTCTTGAAGAAGCAATAAATAGAGAATTAATTAAAGATGCTGTAATCGCCAAATCCCAGACAGAGAGACTTGCTTTATGGTCTATAAGAGATGATGTAGAGCAACAATTTCAGTATGGACCGGTAAAAATATTTGATGTTAGTTTGCCTATACTTTCGATGGAGAAATATATTCAAAATATAAATAATGAATTAAAAAAATATTGGGATTCATTTCATTGTACGGTTTTTGGTCATTTAGCAGATGGTAACTTGCATATTATTGTAGGAGTAGGTGCTGGTGATCATAAAACTATCCAAACCATAGAATCTTGCATTTATAAGCCATTAGAGCCTATAGGCGGTGCAATATCTGCAGAACATGGCATAGGTATTGAGAAAAAAGACTATTTATCAATTTCTAGGTCAAAGATTGAAATTGATGTCATGAAATCTCTTAAGAATTCTTTAGATCCAAATAGAATTTTAAACCCAGGCAAGGTATTTGATTAAATTTTAAAGATTATTGGTATAATTACTATTTATTTTACAACATAAATAAACTAAATATGAAAAATTCATTTTATTTCTTTTTAATTTTCTTATCATTGTCTATTTTTGCAAGCAAAGAGGAAGATGCGATTAGGGAAAGAATTGCCCCAGTAGGCAATGTATGTGTTGAAGGCCAAGATTGTGCATCAAAAGTTGTTCAGGTTCAGACATCGCAAATATCTTCAGAAGTTAATTTACCAAAGGTAATGTTATCTGGAGGAAATGAGCATGAAATAAAAATGCTCAATTTTGGACCAGGAGGTAATATGGTCTTTGATCCTCCTGTTATCAAAGTGTCAAAAGGAGATACCATTCATTTTAAGGCCACTGATATGTCGCATAATTCTGCTTCAATTGATGGAATGATTCCACCTGGTGCAGAATCTTGGCTAGGAAAAATGAGTCAAGATATAAGTGTGAAACTAGAATCTGAAGGGGTATATGTATATCAGTGTGATCCTCATGCCATGATGGCCATGATTGGAGTCATACAAGTAGGAGAACCTTTAAATCTTAAGGATGTAAAAGAAGTTGCAAAAGAACAAAAAGTTAGATTTTTAATGAATTCAGAAAGATTAGATGATTATTTGTCTCAACTGTAAATTAAGCTAAAAGGATAGTGAGTCTCCTTTTAAATAGACTTTTTCTTGAATAAAAGGAATAAAGTAAGAATGCATAAAACTTCTTTATTAATAATACTGTATATCCTTTTTGCTGCACCAGCAAATTTACTCGCAGAAGTTCAGAAAGGAGAAATGGTATACAAAAGAGCTTGCGGCACATGTCATGGAATAGGTGTGGCTGGAGCTCCAAAAATAGGAGATAAAGCTTCTTGGACTGTGATAAACGAAAAAGGTTTAGATATTCTTTTGCATTCAGTAGTTAATGGTTTAAATGGAATGCCCCCTAAGGGACTTTGCATGAATTGTTCTGAAGAAGAAATTAAGCAAGCAATAGAATATATCCTGGTCAAGTCTGGTCTAAATTTAGAATAAGATCTTTAATTTCTAGCCAATTTTTTGCCTCTAAGAATTCTGCTTTTTCTAATTCCCATTTTTTTTCAGTCGGGTTGAACCAGATTGCTTGAAAGCCAGAATTGATAGCTCCCAAAACGTCATGAGAAGGGTTATCTCCAACATGACAGATCTCAAACGGCTGTCTTTCAGTCTCACGAATTATCGCATGAAAGTTTTCTGGAGAAGGCTTGCTAGAATTGAGGTCAGATGATGAAAAATTAAAATCAAAGAACCTGTCCAGACCTATTTTTTTTATGTCAGCATTACCATTGGTTAGACCACCTAATATATATTTTTTGTTAAGAGATTCAAGCACCTTTAAGACATCATCATAGAAGGTAACATTATTTCTCGCTTCAAAAAAAACTTCAAAAGCTTCTTTACCAATCTTAGAGGCTTCTACTGAGCTATAGCCAGCTCTTATTGCTAGTTCTGTGATAGATAAAGTTCTTAGTTCAGATAATCTATTAATTAAGTCCTTGTCTTTATAGATTAAATCTTTTCTTATATTCAACAAAATATCTTCACTGAGTAATATTTCTACAGGAGAATAATTTTCTATAAGCCATTTTCTGGTTATTTTTTCTGCCTCCATGATAACAGGAAGGATTGGCCATAAAGTATCATCTAGATCAAAGCTTATGACTTTTATCATGATTTATTTTTCTTCGCCCTAGGATGAGTTTTATCATAGACTTTTGTTAAATGTTGGAAATCTAATTTTGTATATATTTGGGTTGTAGCTATATCAGAATGACCTAGCATTTCTTGAACAGCTCTTAAATCTCCACTGGACTCTAAAACATGGCTAGCAAAAGAATGTCTTAACATATGAGGATGAAGATCAGGAAGACCTCTTTTCTCACTAATTTTTTTTATCCTTAATTGCACGGATCTATGACCTAAGCGGTAACCCTTATTATTAATGAATAAGGCGTTAGTGGGATCTTTTAGATTTATCTTTATTTCCCGGGAACGCAACCATAAATTCAAAGATTGAATTGCTTTAATGCCTATAGGAACTATTCTTGTTTTATTTCCTTTTCCTAAAACTCGACAGGTTTGTTCTTTTATAGAAAGGTCTTCAATATTAATATTACAAAGCTCAGCAAGCCTCAATCCTGAAGAATAAAAAAGTTCAATTATTGCCTTATCTCTTATGTCTACCCAGGTTTTTGGTTTATAGTCTAAGAGCTTAAAGACCATATCAGCATCCATTGCTTTTGGAAGCAATTTTGGGCTTTTAGGGCCTTTGATATGAGCTAAAGGGTTATTATCAATCTCATCTTCATTAATTAGGTATTTAAAAAAACTTCTTATTGAAGATAAGAGCCGCTGAATACTTTTTTGGCTAAGCCCCTTTCTCCTTTCCTTATTTATGAATTGCCTGATATGTTTATCTTGTACTTCTTTCCATCTCCCTATATTCGATTCATATAATTCAGAAGATAATTTATTCAAATCTCGCTTATAGCCATCTAATGTATGACTAGAGTATTGCCGTGTAATTTTTAATTGATTAAGAAAGGATTCAATGCGCTTATTTAGCATCTAAATATTTTTCTTATCTATTATCTTGCTAAGAATTTCCAAAATAAAATCTAAGAATATAGTATCTTTATTCTTATTATACTTGCCTTCTAGGTGACTTCCAAACACTAACACACCTGAAACAGAGGTGCATTTAAGTTTTAAAATTGAGATATTCTTAATAACAGAATCTATTTCAAAGATCTTACGGACTTGTTTTGGGTTCACTGGGCCAAAGTAATTATTTTTAGATTTTAAAATATTTTCAATCTCTCTTTGTAGATTTTTTTCTTTTATTCTACCTACAGGCAAAAGATTATTAATTTCATCTATAAAAAAATATACTTTACAATCTGTAACTCCTAAATCGGAGATAAAGGTTGTTTCGACCTCCTCAATAACATCAGTTAACAAGTTACTTTCTAATAAATTTATGATAAGTTTTTTGCATATTTTTAAGAGCTCCTCATTATTTTTTGCATTTTCAAGAAGGGTATCTAGTTTGTTAGTAGTAACATTAGAGCTTTTTCTCAGTAATTCTACTTGTTTTTGTATTAAGGAAACAGCTGCTCCAGAATCATGAGATATATCTAAGGATTCTAGGATATCAGGATTTCTTTTTAAGAAATCAGGATTTAGAGCAAGAAATTCTCTAACTTTATTATCAGAAAGATTTTCTTTCATATTAGAATTCAAAGTGTCCATGAAAATGGGCATCTCCGAAAGCTTTTAGACTTTTAGATTTTGTATATTCTATTAATAATTTTCCCTCTTTAAAAAAGACATTTACTCTACTTTCCAAAAGATTTAATTCATTACCAATGACAACTGCTGCGCATGCACCACTTCCGCATGCTAAAGTCTCGCCTACACCCCTTTCATAGACCCTAAGATTTAGACTATTTCTGGAGGTTATGGATGCGATACCAAAATTAACTCCTTCTGGAAATTGCTTATCTTCTGAAAGGTCTAAACCCCATTTTTTTAGGGGAAATTCTTGTATATCATCCAAGAAAGCTACTATATGAGGGTTGCCAATGGATGCAATACCTACCTCTAATTTTTTATCTCCCCTTTTTAAGACATAATTCTCAGAGGGTTCATGAAGAAAAGGAAGATCAGAAGGTTTAAATCTAGGTAAAGGCATAGAAGTAGAAAAAATTCCATCATTTAAGGATTCTATATGCCAATTACCTCCATCAGTTTCTACTATAAACTTCTCGTCGGTAAGTAGTTTGTTTTCTACAACGTATTTTGCGAGACATCTTGAACCATTGATACAGTTTTGCGCTATTGAACCATCACTATTGAATATAGAAGTCCTAAGATCATTTTCTCGATTATGGGGAGGCTCGATAGTTAAGAGCTGGTCAAAGGAGGTTATTTTTTTTTTTGAAAAATCTTTAATTTGATCAGGTGAGATAGAATTATTTTCAGTAAGTAGATCTAGAATTAAAATTTCATTTCCCAAAGATGACATCTTTATGACCTTCATATTATCTTAAATTTCTTTTTCTAGTTTAACCATATCTTCAAATGACTCTTTTCTTCTAATAAGCTTAACAGTTGTCTCTTCAACTAAGATTTCAGGTGGTTTTGTTCGACTATTGTAGTTAGAGCTCATAGTAAAACCATAAGCACCACTGCTATGTATTGCCAATATGCTTCCTTCCTTTATAGCTAAGTTTCTTTTTTCCCCAAAAATATCTGCACTCTCGCATACAGGGCCTACAACAGTATAATTCTGAGGTGATAGATCTAAGTCTTCAATTGAAGTGATATTATGCCAAGCATTATATAAGGCAGGTCTTAAGAGATCATTCATACCTGCATCAATAAAAGCAAAAGATGAATTTTCTGTTTTTTTAATTAGTTCAACTTTTGTAATTATTACTCCCGAATTTCCAACTATGGACCTCCCCGGTTCTAGAATTAATTTATAGTTTTCACCTAACTCTTGTACTAATGAACTTACTATATTTTCAATAGATATTTCATCTTCTTGGTTATAAGTAATTCCTATTCCTCCGCCTAAATTAAGGTGAGTTATATCTAATCCTATTTCAATAAATTCCTCAGCACAAATTTTTACCTTTTCTAGGACTTCTAAGAGAATAGAAGGATCTGTTATTTGAGATCCAATATGGCAACTTATTCCATTTAAAGCGATTCCTTCTAAGTTTTTAGCATCTTTTGCAATATCTATCATTACTTCCTTTGAAAGGCCAAACTTACTATCCTTCAAGCCTGTAGAAATATACTCATGAGTTTGTGCTGAAATATCTGGATTTAGTCTCAACGAGCATTGGACCACTATTTTTTTATCCACGGCTAATTGATTAAGTTTAATCAGTTCACTATAGGACTCTATGTTTATAAATAAAATATCAGAGTCTATTGCAAATTTTAGTTCTTCCGTGGTCTTTCCTACCCCAGAAAAAACTATCTTTTTTGGATTTGCGCCTGCGAGTAGGGCTTTTCTAATCTCATTTGCAGACACAACATCAAATCCAGAATCTAAATCAGCTAATAGTTTAAGAATCTGTAAATTTGAATTTGATTTAACTGCAAAGCAAATCATATCTTGCGCTCTTAGCGAATGAAGATATTTCTGATAGTTTTCTTTAATAACAGATCCAGAATAAATATATGCAGGAGTTCCAAATTCTTCTGCTAGATCAGTTAATTGAATTTCATCAACGCAAAGAATATTATTTTTTTTGTTAAAACCTTTCATGTTCAGGGTATTGAAGATTAGCACTTTCAGGCATTATAAGAGGTCCTTTAATTCCGCATGAACTTAATGCAAAAAACAAGCTAAAACCAAGACATATTTTGATAATTGTATATTTAAGATTTTTCATTTCTTTTGTCTTAATTTTATTACTTCTTTAGCTTTTCTAGATGCCTTTAGTACTTGATCAGGAGAAGTTCCTCCAGTCTTATTTCTTAAATAAATAGTTTTATTTGGATCAAGAGAATTATATACATCACTTGAAATCAACTTTGAGAATTTTTTGAGTTCGTTAAGATTGAGCTCAAAAAGTTGCACACCTTTATCTTCTGCATAAGCTACTGCCTTTCCTACAATTTCATGAGATTTCCTAAAAGGAATATCTTTCATGACCAAATAATCAGCTAAATCCGTAGCTGTTATATGTCCTATATAACAGTCCTCTTTCATTTTAGCTTTATTAATTTTTACAGTCTTCAACATTGAACTGAAAATATCTAAACTTTCAATACAGTTATCCAAAGAGTTAAAAATGTATGCTTTATCTTCTTGCATATCCCTGTTGTAAGATAATGGCAGATTTTTCATTAAAGTTAGAAGCCCTAAAAGAGATGAAATATTTCTAGAGGATCTGCCTCTAATAATTTCTGCTACATCTGGATTTTTTTTCTGAGGCATTATTGAAGAACCTGTGCAGAATTCTTCACCTATATCAACATAATTGAATTGAGAGGACGACCATAAGACTAGTTCTTCACAAAATCTTGAAAGGTGAACCCCAAGAATGCTTGCAGAAGAAGCAATCTCAATCAAAAAATCTCTATCGCTAACTGCATCTAAAGAATTTTTAGTAATTCTTGCGAAGCCTAGTTTCTTAGCCAGTAAAGATCTATCTATTTTATATCTTGAGCCAGATAGAGCTGCTGAACCTAAAGGCATTTCATCCATTCTCTTTAAACCATCAGCAAATCTTTCATAGTCCCTTTGTAACATTTCAAACCAAGCTAACAAGTGATGACCTAAAGTTATCGGTTGGGCAATTTGCATATGAGTAAAACCAGGCATAATAGATTTATGATGCTTCTCAGCTAAGGAAGCAATTATTATTTGTGATTTTGTTATATTCTTTTGGAGATTCTTTATCAACTCCTTAAGATATAATTTTAGGTCTGTGGCAACCTGATCATTTCTAGACCTTCCTGTATGTATTTTTTTTCCAGCATTTCCTATTTTTTTTACTAAGGCTGACTCTATATTCATATGAACATCCTCGAGATTATATAGCCATTTGAATTTGTTTAACTCTATCTCTTTCTGAATAGATTTAAGTCCAGAAATTATCTTTTTTAGATCATTTCTAGTCAATATTCCTGCTTTATTAAGAGCTTTTCCATATTCTATTGACCCTTTTATATCTTCTAAGTAGATTCTTTTATCAACATCTAATGAGTTAGTAAAATTCTCAGCCATTGAGTTAGTTTCTTTATTGAATCTACCACCCCAAGATTTATTAGATTTTGTTTTTTTCATTTTTATAACCTTTTATCTAAATGACTTAATAATTGTCTCAGTTGGAGCTAATCTATTAATTGTATAGAAGTGGATACTAGGTACGCCATAAGAATAAAGTTTTTTGCAAAGATCTGTAATTATTTCTATTCCAAATTTTATTATATCTTCAGGATTTTCGTATGCCCTAAGTTTCTGCAAAAGGTCTTTAGGTATATTAGCACCGCATCCATCTGCAAATCTGATAACTGAATCTAGATCATGAATAGGCATTATTCCTGGCACGATAGGGAGATCTAATTTTTTCTTAGTACATAAGTCCATAAACTCATAATATGATTTTTCCTGATAAAAGAATTGAGTAATTGCTCCGTCCGCACCAGCTTCAACTTTAGATACAAAATTTTTAAAGTCTTGTTCAGCATTTAATGCTTCTGGGTGCTTTTCAGGATATGCTGCTACTTCTAAAGTAAAATATGAACCCATTTCATTTTTAATAAACTTTATCAAGTCTATTGCAAAAGGGAAATCTCCAATGCCACCAAATCCAGAGGGTAGATCACCTCTAAGAACCACTAATCTTGTTACGCCAATTTCTTTATACACATAAAGAAGTTCTTTTATGTCCTGCTTTGAGGATCCTATTCCGGATATATGAGCGCAAGCATTTGATTTAACTTCAGTAATTAAAGATTTGCAGGTTCCTATGGTTCCTTCTCTAGTTGATCCTCCTGCACCATAGGTAACAGAAAAGTATTCAGGATTGAACTTTTTAAATACTTTTGCTGTATTTATTAATTTTTCTTTTCCCGTTTCTGTTTTAGGCGGAAAAAATTCAAAGCTCAGTGCATTAGATTTATATTCCATGACTTAGACACTATAACTTAGTATTTATAAATGTCAGATTTGAATGGGCCTTCCCTAGAGACGTTTATATAGTCGGCTTGTTCCTGATTGAGTTTAGTTACCATTCCACCAAATCCTTCAACCATATAGGAAGCTACTTCTTCATCAAGAGCTTTAGGCAAGACTTCAACTTTTAGAAGGGCTAATCTTTTATCTTCATCATTAATTGAAGCAAAGGCTTGATCATAAAGGTACATTTGAGCTAACACTTGGTTTGCAAAAGAACCATCCATTATTCTTGACGGATGACCAGTTGCATTTCCTAAATTTATAAGTCTTCCTTCAGATAGTAGTATTAAGTAATCTGAGCTTTCAGGATCATGCTGACCTTCTGGTGAGGCATCTCTATAGACTTTATGAACTTGTGGCTTCACTTCGTCCCAGAACCAATTATCTTTCATAAATTTAGTATCTATTTCTGTATCAAAATGCCCAATATTACAAACAACCGAACCTTTTTTTAAAGAAGAAAGCATATTGGCATCACAAACATTATAATTGCCAGTAGTTGTTACAATTAAATCAGTATCATTCAGAAGCCTTGTGTCTATAGAGTCTATAGAGCCATTATTCACTCCATCGATATAAGGAGAAACTACTTCGAAACCGTCCATACAAGCTTGCATAGCGCATATTGGATCTATTTCAGTAACTTTAACAATCATTCCTTCTTGTCTTAGACTTTGAGCTGAACCTTTTCCTACATCCCCATAGCCTATAACTAGAGCTTTCCTTCCAGCTAAAAGCATATCTGTTGCTCGTTTAATGCCATCATTTAGACTATGTCTACAACCATATTTATTATCGTTTTTAGATTTAGTAACAGAATCATTTACATTGATTGCAGGGACTTTAAGTTCATTTCTTTCTATCATTTCATATAATCTATGAACTCCAGTTGTCGTTTCTTCAGTAATTCCATGAATTTTATCTAGCATTTCTGGATATTTTTCATGAACCATTGCAGTTAAGTCTCCTCCGTCATCAAGTATCATATTTGCGTCCCAAGGAGTTCCGTCTTTAAGAATAGTTTGTTCAATACACCAGAGGAACTCTTCATCATTTTGACCTTTCCAAGCATAAACAGGTATTTTCGAAGCGGCCATAGCGGCAGCAGCTTGATCTTGAGTGGAAAATATATTGCAAGATGACCACCTTACTTCTGCTCCTAGGACAGTTAAAGTCTCAATAAGCACAGCAGTTTGAACAGTCATATGAATGCATCCAATTATTTTAGCTCCCTTAAGCGGCTGATCCTTAGAATACCTTTCTCTCAATTTCATAAGCGCAGGCATTTCAGATTGGGCAATAACAATCTCTTTTCTACCCCATTCTGCTAGTGATAAATCTGAAACTTTATAATCTTTAAAATCTTCGCTCATAATTATTATGCGCTCCTTAACGCTTCTGCTTTGTCTGTTTTTTCCCAAGTAAAATCTATCTCATCTCTACCAAAGTGTCCGTAAGATGCTGTATTTAGGTAAATAGGTCTTTTTAAATCTAGCATAGCTATTAATTGTTTTGGTCTTAAATCAAAATTTTCATTTATTAAATCAGCTATCTTTTCTTCATCTATCTTAGCTGTTCCAAAAGTATTAACTGAAATAGAAGTAGGTTCAGCCACTCCTATAGCATAAGATACTTGTATTTCACACCTTTCAGCCAGCCCTGCAGAAACTATATTTTTTGCAACATATCTACCAGCATATGCAGCTGACCTATCAACTTTTGAAGGATCTTTGCCCGAAAAAGCTCCTCCCCCATGTCTTGCCATGCCTCCATACGTATCAACTATAATTTTCCTTCCGGTTAGTCCGCAATCTCCAACTGGACCTCCTATTTCAAATTTTCCTGTTGGATTGATGAGAAACTTTGTAGCTGCATTTAACCAATTTGCCGGGAGTATAGGCTTAATAATTTCTTCCCTTACAGCCTCTATAAGATCTTTTTGAGATACATCTGGATCATGTTGTGTTGAAAGAACAACAGCTGATATTGATTCAGGTTTGCCGTGTTTATCGTATACAAAACTAACTTGACTCTTGGCATCAGGTCTTAACCAACTTAGTTTATTTGATTTTCTTACTTTGGCTTGCTGTTTTACAAGTAGATGTGAATAAGTAATTGGTGCTGGCATTAAGACTTCTGTTTCGTTTGTGGCATAGCCAAACATAAGGCCCTGATCTCCAGCTCCTTGATCTTTATCTTCACCTTCTCCTTCATTAACACCTTGAGCTATGTCTTGAGATTGCTTACCTATTTTGTTAATAATCTCACAAGTATTGGCATCACAACCAAGTCTAGGGTCGTTGTAACCTATATCATTAATAACTTTCTTTACTAGGCTTTCAAGATCTGGATTAGATGATGAAGTAATCTCTCCAGCCAAAACTACAAGATTATCTTTAATTAAAGTTTCACAAGCAACCCTAGAGTCTTTGTCTCCTTCGAGCATAGCATCAAGTACGGCATCAGATATTTGATCTGCCATTTTATCCGGATGACCTTCTGAAACAGATTCAGATGTAAATATTTTATATTCAGACATAGTATTCCTTAAAAAATGAGCATTCTACACTCTAAAGCGTCCATTTATCCATATTTTCAGACATTAAATTAATTTTGAAGAAATATATTCAAGATATCTATACATGTATTTACTAATTAGAGACAATACATGTATTTCTAAATTAAAGGCATAAAGTAAAAAGTGGCAAATTCTATAAGAGACTCACAAAACAGAATATATCTTTCAAATGCACTAAGAGTTCTTGCGATGGATGCAGTTCAGCAAGCTAATTCAGGACATCCTGGCATGCCAATGGGCATGGCAGATATTGCAGAAGTTTTATGGAGAAAGCATTTAAAGCATAATCCTAAAAATCCAAAATGGCCAAATAGAGATAGATTTGTCTTATCTAATGGCCATGGATCAATGCTTTTGTATGGCTTACTTCACTTAACTGGATATGATTTATCTATAAATGAATTAAAGAACTTTAGGCAATTGGGCTCTAAAACACCAGGACATCCAGAATTTGGTGTTACAGATGGAGTTGAAACAACTACAGGTCCTTTAGGTCAGGGCATAGCCAATGCAGTAGGTATGGCTATTTCTGAAAAAATTTTAGCTAATAGGTTTAATAAATCGGGCTATCCAGTAATTGATCATTTCACCTATGTATTTACTGGAGATGGATGTTTAATGGAAGGAATCTCTCATGAAGCTTGTTCTTTAGCAGGTACTTTAGGCCTAGGTAAATTAATAGTTTTATATGATGATAATGGTATTTCAATAGATGGTCCTGTGGAAGGTTGGTTTACAGAAGATATTCCTGCAAGATTTAAGTCCTATGGATGGGAAGTTTTATCTGATATTGATGGTCACGATTCTTCAGCAATTGATTCAGCAATTGAAATAGCAAAATCTGAATTATCAAAGCCAACCATTATTTGTTGTAAAACGATAATTGGGAAAGGTTCTCCAAATAAGGAAGGCACAGCATCAACTCACGGAGCAGCTTTTGGAAAAGAAGAAATTCAGAATATCAGGGAAAATTTAGATTGGAAATTACCCCCTTTTGAAATTCCTGATTCTATTTATTCAGAATGGGATTTTAAAGACCAAGGTTTAAATCTAGAGGGAACTTGGAAAGATCTATTTCAAGATTATAGTGATTCATTTCCTGAATTAGCATCTGAGTTTTTGAGGTGTACGTCTCTCAAGGAACCTGAGGGATTAGATTTAGCTTTAGAAGATTTTATTTCTGAAATCCAGGAAGAAAAACCTGAAATTGCCACTAGAAAATCTTCTGAAAGAGTTATAAATATATTAGGACCTTACATGCCTGAGTTAATCGGGGGTTCAGCGGATTTAACTGGCTCTAATAATACAAATTGGTCTGGTAGTATTCCAATAACTAGAGACAATTTTAATGGAAACTATATAAATTATGGAGTAAGAGAGTTTGCTATGACGGGCATTATGAATGGAATGGTTCTGCATGGAGGGACAAGGCCGTATGGAGGAACTTTTCTAACTTTTTTAGATTATGCTCGAAATGCTGTAAGAATGGCAGCTTTAATGCAAATTCCCACGATTTTAATCTATTCGCATGATTCTATTTTTGTTGGTGAAGATGGTCCTACCCACCAACCCATAGAACATTTAACGAGCTTGAGAACTACGCCGGATATAGAAACCTGGAGACCTTGCGATACTGTAGAAACTGTTTTTGCTTGGAAAGCTGCAATAAAAAATATATCTAATCCCACAGCTTTAATCTTATCAAGACAAAATTTACCTACTATTGACAGAACTAGAGAACAAACTCAACTAATAGAGAGAGGAGGTTATATTGTTTATGAGTCTTCAAAAAATCCTGATCTAATCTTAATTTCCACAGGTTCTGAACTTTCAATAACTATAGAAGCTGCTAAGGAAATAGAAAATAAAACACCTGTTAGAGTAGTTTCTATACCCTGTACTGAAAGATTCGATATTCAGGATGTAGACTACAAAGAATCAGTTTTAGGAAAGGGTATAAAGAGAGTTGCTATTGAAGCTTCTTATGAAGATTGGTGGAGAAAATATGTAGGGCTAGAAGGACTAATCATAGGCATGAAGTCTTTTGGAGAATCGGCTCCAGGGAATAATCTAGCAAAGCATTTTGGCTTTACTAAAGAGCAGATTGCTGATTTTTTATTACAGAATATATAAATTAATAATCTTCTATGCAATATCTAGATGAATTTAATCTTGAGAATAAAAATATACTCTTACGTTTAGACTTAAATACACCTATTCAGGAGGGAAGGATTTCCAATGATGAAAGGATTATTCGCTCTATGAAAACAATAAGATATATTTTAGATAATAAAGGGAGATTAAAAATATTAAGTCATTTAGGGCGACCTTTAGAAAATGGAATAATCCAAAAGGAGTTTAGTTTGGAACCCGTAGCTAAAAGACTAGGAGAATTATTAAATAGAGAAATCAAACTAATAAATTCACTCGATGATAATTTTACCCCCCTACCCGGAGAGGTAGTTTTAATAGAAAATATAAGATTCTGTTTAGGAGAAAAGTCTAATGACGAAACTCTTTCTTCAAAACTAGCCAAAATGTGCGATATTTTTATTATGGATGCATTTGCTACATCCCATAGAGCTCATGCTTCTACAACAGGAGTCATATCTAAAGCAGATGAAGCCTGCGGAGGTTTTTTGCTTAAAGAAGAATTATTCTCGCTGAATCAATTACATCAAAATAATAATCATCCTTCTATAGCAATCTTGGGAGGATCTAAGATTTCTACAAAATTAGATTTGATAAACTCCCTTGCTAATAAAATGGATCATATAATCTTAGGAGGTGGAATAGCAAATACCTGCTTGGCTGCTCAAGGCTATGAGATAGGTAAATCTTTATTTGAAGAAGACATGATTGTCCAGGCTAGAGAGCTTTCAGATAAAGAAAATGTTCTTTTACCTTCAAAGGTTATAGTTTCTGATTCCGTTGAAGGTAAAGGAAGAGTTTCTGATATTGGCTCTATACAAGCTAATGAAGCTATATTTGATATAGCTCCTGAAAGTTTTGCGGATTTAAATGTAATTTTTGACAAAGCTAAGGTCATACTTTGGAATGGTCCTGTAGGTTTATTTGAATTTGAAGAATTTATATCCGGAACAAAGGCAATAACAGATTTGATAGTTAAATCTGAAGGATATTCAGTTGGGGGTGGCGGTGATACAATTGCTGCGGCAGAAAAATTAGGAGTTTTGAGTTCTTTAGATTACATATCCACAGCAGGAGGAGCATTTTTAGAGTATATGGAAGGGAAGAGATTACCAGCTATTGAAGCTCTAGAGGCAAAAGCTCTTGTGTCAACTAGCAATCAAGCTTAGGATAATTTCAAATTTTAGGAGAAGAATATGGCATTAAATACTTTAGAAGAAATTGCCTCATATATAGTGGCAGATGGAAAAGGTATTCTTGCTGCGGATGAAAGCAATCCAACTTGCGGCAAAAGATTTGACTCTATTGGAGTTGAGTCTACTGAAGAAAATAGAAGAACATACAGGGAATTATTATTTAGCTCTGAGGGCATGAAAGGTAATATCGGTGGTGTAATACTATTTGATGAAACAATCAAACAAAATACAAAAAATGGAATATCCCTCGTTGAACTTATAGTTAACCAAGGGGCGCTTCCAGGAATCAAGGTAGATAAAGGTTTGCAGCCTATTGAAGGATATGAAGATGAGACAATTACGGTAGGGTTAGAAGGGCTTAATGAAA
The DNA here is from genome assembly GCA_029268615.1 of SAR86 cluster bacterium. Lineage (NCBI taxonomy): Bacteria > Pseudomonadati > Pseudomonadota > Gammaproteobacteria > SAR86 cluster bacterium. The sequence continues at coordinate 19,376 of JAQWNM010000015.1, forward strand.
GGCTAGAAGCCTACTATAATCTTGGTGCTAAATTTACTAAATGGAGAGCTGTTATAAGAATTGGAGAAAATATTCCTTCACAAATAGCAATAGATAAAAATATGGAAGCTTTAGCAGATTATGCAAAGCTAGTTCAAAAAAATAATATGGTACCAATGGTAGAGCCAGAAGTTCTTATGGATGGAGATCATGGGATTGAAGATTGTTTTGAAGTTACTAGTAGATCTTTAGAATCTCTATTTGCTTATTTAAAAGAAAAAGATGTAGACCTAAAGGGAGTTATTTTAAAACCAAATATGGTTACTTCAGGTTCTGAAAGAAAAAACAAGGCTAGCATTAAAGATGTTGCAGAGCTTACTCTTAAATGTTTAAAAAAATCTGTTCCTGATGAGTTACCAGGAGTAACATTTTTATCAGGTGGGCAGTCTGATATTAATGCAACAGCGCACCTAGACGCCATGAATAAGATAGGCGGTTTTGATTGGAAGTTAAGTTTTTCTTATGGAAGGGCTTTGCAGCAACCTGCTCTCAAAATATGGCAAGGAAAAGAAGAAAATATTGTAGAGGCACAGAAGGCTTTATCTCACAGAGCATTAATGAATAAAAGAGCCTCTTTAGGAGAATGGGATATTAATTTAGAGAGTTAACTGTAAATTGAAATTACTTGCACAGCGAGTATTAGGAGCTTCTATCAAGATAGAAGATAATTTAATAGTTAGTATTGATCAAGGGGTTTTAGTTTTTGTGGCCATTGAAAAGAAAGATAATATAGAATCCTGCAATAAAGCTTCTAATAAACTACTAAGTTATAATATATTTTCAGATCTTCATGGAAGAATATCAAAGAATATTATTGAAGTAGATGGAGAAATACTTCTTATACCTCAAGTAACTCTTGCAATGAATACAAAAAAAGGGATAAAACCAAGTTTTTCTGAGGCCGCAGACCCTCAAAAGGGGCTTCATTTATTTAATACATTCTTTGATTTACTTTTATCTGAATTTAAGAACGTAAAATCAGGTGTTTTTGGCGCTGATATGCAGGTGAATTTGATAAATGACGGCCCTGTAACCTTTCTCTTTGAGATTTAAATAATTAATTAGATTCTTTTTTTCCAAAGACTCTACTGAATAAAAGCCCAAGTTCAAATAAAAGCCATACTGGGATTGCTAAAAGGGTTTGTGAAATTACATCTGGAGGAGTTAATAACATGCCTAACACAAAACATCCTATCACCACATAGGGTCTTTTTTGAGCTAAAGCATCAGGAGAGGTAATGCCAGCCCAAGTTAATAAAAAGATTAGAATAGGAATTTCAAAAGATACAGAAAAAGCAAAGAACATGGTCAGAACAAAATCTAAATATCTTTGTATGTCAGTCATTACGGCAATACCTAAAGGTGCAGCACTAGTGAAGAAGCCAAACACTAATGGAAAAACTAGGTAATATGCAAATAGTATTCCAGAATAAAAAAGTATAATGCTTGAAATTAATAGACCATAAGCAAGCCGTTTTTCGTCTTTATACATTCCTGGAGAAATAAAGCTCCATATTTGAAAAAGGATATATGGCATAGATATTAATAGAGATACAAAAAAAGTTAATTTAATGGGAGTAAGGAAGGGAGAAGCTACTTCTGTAGCAATCATAGATGTATTAGGCAGGAAAGCTTGTAAAGGTTTTGAAGCAAATTCATATATTTCATTAGAAAAATAAATTAAAGCTATAAAGCAAACTAAAATAAATAAACCTGCTTTTATTATTCTAGATCTTAGTTCTTGAAGATGATCCGAAAAAGTTTGTTCATTTGAATTTTTATCCATCCTTTTTTTGATTTTGATCATCTAGGTTTTGCATTTCGTCTTTAAAGTTATTTATTTCTTTAAGAGTATCTTGATTATATATATCTTGTTTTATTTCCTGTAGCCCTATTGTCTTTTCAACCTCAGCTTTTCCTTTGTCAAAAACATTTTTAATCCATCTCATAAATTTGATGCTATTTCTAGCTACTTCAGGAAATCTTTCAGGGCCAACAACAACTAGAAATAGAGAAGAGACGATTAGGAGTTCAAAGAAACCGATATCAAACATTAATTACTTATTTTCTTCTTTATCTTCTTCTTTATCTTCGTCTTTAAGAGCTTTTCTAAAGTTCTTTATGGAGTTGCCTAGATCACTACCTATGCCTTTTAATCTTTTTGGACCAAAAATTAGTAAAATTATCACTAATACAATTAATATTTGCCAAATGCTTATTCCGCTGAATCCCATAATTTTTTCTCCAATATTATCTTATTATCTATTTTTCTTTTCTTCTAAGCCAGAAATGCCCATTCTAGACTTTAATTCTAAAAGCATCTGATGAGATTTAATATCTTCAAAGTTTAAGAGTACTAAAATATGAAATAATAAATCAGCTGCTTCATGAATTATTTGATCTTTCCGTTTCTTATTTCCACTTGCCGCTTCAATTAGTTCTTTTGCCTCTTCTAATATCTTTTCAGATATTTTATTGATGCCCCCTTCAAATAGACTAGCTGTATAAGATACTGTGCCGTTAGAGTTTTTTCTATTATCAATTACCGCATCCAATTCTTCTAAAATTGTTTTTTCTATTCTCATAAGGAGATTGTAACTAGATGTTGTTAAGACTCCAAAGGAGAATTCCAGTTACCAATATATAAAAAAGAACATGTTTTTTATTGTTATTCTTAATTTCTTTTATTAATTTTTTATTTCTTGATTCACTTTGAGTATTGTATTCTTCAAGTCTTCCTATTTGAGATATTGCCTTTTCTGCCATAGATGGAAGTTTCTTGGATTTCTCAATCCATTCAAAAGCATTTTCTTTGACCCATGTATCTAGATTTAAGGGATTATAACGCTCTTGTATCCATTCCTTTAAGAAGGATTTTGCGATTTTCCAAAAGTCCAACTCAGGATAGAGTTGTTTTCCTAAACCTTCAACATTTATTAAAGTTTTTTGAAGCAACATTAGACTAGAAGGTAAGCTTAGATTGAATTTCTCGGTTGACTGAAAAAGAAACATCAGAAGTTTTCCAAAGTTTATTTTTTCTATCGGTTGGTCAAATATTGGTTCGCATGCAGCTTGAATAGTTCTCTCCAACTCAACTTTTCTTGTATCAGAATTAACCCAGCTAGCTTCAATCATTATTTCAGCAATTTCTGAAAAATTTCTATTAAATAACGCAAGTAGTATTTTCCCTATTTGAAATAGCTCTTCTTCAGTAAGAGATCCAATTATGGCGTAGTCTACAGCTATGTAACTTGGTTCATCTGGATTATCAACATTTACAAATATATTTCCCGGATGCATGTCCGCATGAAAGAAATTATCTACGAAGACTTGCTTTAGAAATATCTCAACCCCTCTTTCTGATAGCAGCTTCAAGTCAACATCTAACTCTTTAAGAGATGTTATATCTGATATTGCTATGCCTTTTATTTTTTCCATTACTAAGAGATTTTTAGAAGTTAAATCAACGTAAACTTTAGGTACATAAAGCAAAGAGTTATTATCAAAATTTCTTCGTGTTTGCGATATATTTGAAGCTTCTATCCTCATATCCAATTCGGCATTAATTACATAATCATATTCATCTATTAATGCAGTTAAGTTTAGCCTTTTAGTTTTTTTAAAAATTTTTTCTATTATTCTTCCAATTGCTTTTAATAACGATATATCTCGTTTTATAATTTTTTCAATTCCTGGCCGAACAACTTTAATGGCAACTAGCTCGGGGTCTTCATTTTTTATCCTTAAAGAAGCTTCATATACTTGAGCAATGGACGCAGCGGCTATTGGCTCCTCAGAAAATCTCTCAAATAAACTATCTATCGAAGCATTAAGCCCTTCTTCTATAACTTGTTTAGCTCGATGTAAGTCAAATGGATTAAGGTTAGCTTGTAATCTTTTGAGCCCTTCATGTATCTTAGGTTCTAAAACGTCAGGTCTAGTAGAAAGAAGTTGACCAAATTTTATAAATACTGGACCACCCTTTTCAAGACCTCTAGCTAGCCTTTCTCCATGATCTCCCTTAGGTTTAATAAGTTGATAAGGCGAGAAGAGTAAAATATATTTAAGTAAAGTTGGGTATAAAGATTTTTCCTTTAAAAGTAGATCAATCCTAGATTTCAGGAGCAAGTGAATAAGAAAAAGAAGTCTAAAAAAATTTCCAATCATAATGTCTATTCTTTGAATCCTCTATGAATGGCAACTATTCCATTAAAAAGGTTTTCATAACTACAATTAGTGAAACCAGTTTCCTCAAATAGTGTTTTCAATTCATCCTGATCAGGGTGCATCCTAATTGATTCTGCAAGGTATCTATAACTTTCTGAGCTTTTAGTTATTAGATTTCCGATAATAGGCATTACTTCAAAGGAATATAAATCATAGAGTTCTTTAAAGACCTCGTTTTGAGGTTTTGAGAATTCCAGCACCATAAGACTCCCTTTGGGTTTTAGAGAATTATAAATTGACTCGAGAGCTATTTCTTTTTCAGCAAAGTTTCTTAAACCAAATGCAACAGTCACTAAATCAAAACTATCATCATTAAAAGGTAAATATTGTGCATTTATTTGAGCATAGGAAACATTATTTATTCCTGAATCAAGGAGTCTATTTCTGCCCTCAAGTAGCATTTTTTTATTAAAATCAGATAAAATCAGTTGTCCTCCTTCTCCTATCTTTGACGAGATCAGTTTCGTTATATCACCAGTCCCTCCAGCTATGTCTAGAACTTTAAAATCTTCTCTTATTGAGGATAGCTCAACTGCTAATCTCTTCCAAAGTCTGTGAGCTCCAAAAGATAATAAATCATTCATGAGGTCATAATATTCAGATACATTATCAAATACTTCATTTACAAGTTTAGGCTTTTCTTCTGTATCAACCTCAATAAAACCAAAGTTAGATTTATTATTCGTTTTTTTCTTTTTCACCATTAGGTTAAGTCATTTATTAATTCTATATAGTAGTCAATTTTCTTTTCAAAACGTGAGTATTGCTTTTTATCCAATGATTGCATAATTTTTAGACAAGAAGATAGAAAAATTTGTTTATTTCTTTCATAAAAAGTATTTTCTTCCTCCCTGTTAATATTGATATGTTCCAATAGTTCATTATTAAATGATGACTTATCTCGGTTTTTAAGTATCTTAAGAAGCTTTAAATTCCATTCCTCCTGGCTTTCTAGATAAATCTCTCTGTTATCTTCAAGGTCATCTAGCTCTTTATATAAGATTTCTTTTTGAGAAGCATTGAGTCTAATAGCCAATCTTTTGAATCCATCTATGGTATTTTCTTTAGTTTCATTGAGATATTCCTCCTTAGAGAGATCTAAAAATTCTTCTTTATTCTTTTTATTTATTTCCTGGAAGTGCGAATAAATACTTTGAACTTGTATATCGCTTAATCCAGATGCCAGCTCAATAAAATTTGGTTGAAAGAAATTATTCACTTCAATGAAGTTCGAATAAATTTTCTCATATAAGAGTTCAAGTGACTTAATGTCTCTATATGTTTCTATTTTTTTTAATTCACCTAAGAGCTGTCTATACACAGGAAGTTCAAATTTTTTATGCCAGTATAAGAATTCTTTAGTTGTATTTTTGACAAAAGTTTTTTGCGTTTCAGAGAATTCAGCATATTCAAAAAAGTAACTATTTAAATATTTATCTAGGTTCATGTACCATAAATTTCCTATCAAGGAACATGAAGATATAAGAAAAAAAAACAGTAGCCCTAATAAATTTTTTTTTAAAGACAGTGAATTTTCTCTAACTATATACATCATCCTTCATTATACTGCTTGTTTTATTGTAAGGATAAGATGTTAACAAATGAAAAATATCCAGCTTTAGTTTGGCTGGACTTAGAAATGACAGGATTAGACCCTGAATCTGAAAGAATTATAGAGATTGCTACTGTCGTAACTAATTCTGATCTGAACCAATTGATAGAAGGGCCTAATTTAGTAATCAATCAACCAGAAGAATTTATAGAGGGTATGGATGCTTGGAATGTAGACCAACATGGAAACTCAGGATTGATCGATAAAGTAAGAATAAGCAAGATGTCAATTGAAGAAGCAGAACAATTAACTCTTCAATTCCTTAAGCAGTACACCGAAGCAGGTAAGTCTCCTTTATGCGGAAATTCTATATCCCATGACAGAAAGTTTTTATCTTTGTACATGCCTGAACTTGAAAATTTTTTCCATTATAGAAATGTAGACGTAAGTTCTATAAAGGAAGTTGCAAAACGTTGGTTCCCTAATTCCTTAGAAAGTTTTAGAAAAGAAGGAGGACATCGTGCAATGGTTGATGTGTTAGAGTCAATTGAAGAGCTGAAATACTATAAAAGAAGTCTTTTTAAGGACTTAAGCAAATAGTAATTAATCCTTTTTCTTGAAGCCTCCATCTAAAATATTAGGAATAGATGTTACTTTATCCCCTTTATGTTCAGTGATTTTTGGATTACCTTTCTCATCAACTTCATCTATTCGGATAATTGAACCTATTGGTATATAGCTTCTTTTGACTCCTTTGAATTCGCTTTTTAGTTTTTCTTCACTAGGATCAACGAGGATTTTTGAGTTTTGATCAAAAAGATATTCTTCTATCTCAATAAAGCCATAAAGGTCACTTTGAAAGATAGATTGGGCATATAGTTCATATATTTCTCCAAGTTGAATTAAGAGAATTTTGTAGATTCCTTTTTTAGCCATTACAATCATCACCCATATTATTTATATTTATTATATATGGGCAAAAAACTATTCATCAAGACCCACGGGTGTCAAATGAACGAATATGATTCTAATCGTATGAAAGACCTTTTGCATAATAGTCATGAGTTCAAAATAACCCATAATGAAGAAGAGGCAGATTTAATTTTATTAAATACTTGTTCTATAAGGGAGAAAGCTCAAGAAAAGGTTTTTCATCAATTGGGAAGGTGGAAAAGGCTAAAAAAGAAAAATAAGGATCTCAAAATTGGTGTGGGAGGTTGCGTTGCTAGTCAAGAAGGTTCAGCAATAAAGAAAAGAGCTCCTTATGTAGATATCATTTTTGGACCTCAAACAATTCATAAAGTCCCAGAATTGTATGATGCTTCTAAAAAAAATAATAAAACTTCAATAGATATCTCATTTCCAAAAACAGAGAAATTTGATGTCCTACCTCAGCCAAATGAAGAAGGGCCTTCATCTATGGTGTCTATTATGGAAGGTTGTAATAAATACTGTTCTTTCTGTGTCGTCCCTCATACCCGTGGTAACGAGATAAGCAGAGATATAGAAGGTATTTTGGATGAAGTGCATCACTTCGTTAAAAAGGGTACAACTGAGATAATTTATTTAGGACAGAATGTAAATGCTTATAGAGATAGTTCATCTAAAGTCAAGGGAGAAGGCTTGGCAAATCTTATTAGAGAAACAGCAAAAATTGATGCTGTGACTAGAATTAGATATACGACCTCTCATCCTTTTGAATTTGGGGATGATCTAATTGAGGTATATAGAGAAGAGCCAAAATTAGTTAGTCATATTCATTTACCAGTGCAGAGTGGATCAAATAATATACTTAAGGCAATGAGAAGGCGGCACACTAGGGAGCAATATCTAAATTTGATAGATAAGATTCATGCTACTAGGGATAATATTTCAATATCTTCAGACTTTATAGTAGGTTTTCCGGGCGAAACAGATAAGGACTTTAATCAAACCCTGGATTTAGTAACTTCAATAGGCTTTGATGAATCTTATAGCTTTATGTACAGTGAAAGACCTAATACTAAGGCAATAGAAATGAATGATTCTGTGCCCTTAGAAGTCAAAAAAGAGAGATTAGAACTCCTACAGAGTGCCTTAAAGAGGCAAGCCCAAGATATAAGCCGAAAGATGTTAGGTAAAATTGAGAACTGCCTTGTGCTCGGGAGTTCAAAAAAGGACCCTGGTGAGTTTCAAGCTAGAACTGAGAATAACAGAGTGGTGAATTTTCCTGATGAGGGCAAAGAGATTTTTGGGAAAATAATCCCTTTAAAAATTATAGAGGTTTTGCCAAATTGCTTGAGAGGAATAGCTGTCTAATGATATGGAAAATTTAAAATTTCAATTAGAACCAGAAGATCATCAAAGAATTCAGAATCTGTGCGGACCGACAAATCTTTTCTTAAAGCAAATAGAAAAAACTTTAGAGATAAAGATTAGTAATAGAGGATTTAATTTTAAGCTGTCCGGTAAAGAAGGTAATCTAGATATAGGAAAAAAGGTATTGCTTGATTTATATGAACATTTATCTTCTTCAAATGAATTAACGCAATTGGATGTGCACTTACATCTTGCAGAGGCTTTAAATTCTCCTGATATAGATGTTATGCAAGATCAAAATCAAAAGAAAATCCATTTAGTTACCCCTAAATTAGTAGTTATACCCAAAGGTGATATACAAAAGAAATATGTTCAAACTATTAAGACCAGAGATATAACTTTTGGAATTGGGCCTGCTGGAACAGGTAAAACATTTCTTGCTATAGCGGCCGCTGTAGAGCAGTTGATAAGTGGTCAAGTGCAAAGAATCATGCTGGTAAGACCAGCTGTGGAAGCGGGAGAAAAATTAGGATTTCTTCCTGGAGATTTATCTCAAAAGATTGATCCTTATTTGAGGCCACTGTATGACGCATTATTTGAGATGTTAGGTTTTGCCGAAGTTAGTCAGATGATAGATCAAAATATTATTGAAGCGTTGCCATTAGCTTTTATGAGAGGAAGAACATTAGATAATTCATTTATAATTTTGGATGAAAGCCAAAATGCAACTAAAGAACAGATGAAAATGTTTTTAACTAGGTTTGGTTTTGGGTCTAAATCAGTGATTACAGGTGATATAACACAAATTGATCTACCTTCTTCGTCTCAATCAGGCTTGATCCATGCTCAAGAAGTGCTTAAAGATTTAGGAAAAGAAATTGGTTTTATTAATTTTACAGAAAGAGATGTAGTAAGGCATGGGCTTGTAAAAAAAATAGTCCAAGCTTACGAGAATGATAATTTTTAGTCGTAATACTTTTCATGGATATCACATTTCAAAATCATAATAAACAGCTGCCTTTAACTAAAAAACAAATAAAGAATTGTATACAACTCTTATTTACCGAAATAGGAAATAAAGATTTTAATAAAATTAACATGTCCATAGCTTTCTTATCAGATAAGGATATTAGGGCTCTGAATTTAAAATATAGAGAGGTAGATAAAAGCACTAACATTCTTGCATTTCCAGATTTATCCCCTATAGATTTCAACTCTAATTCTTACCTAGGAGATTTAGCAATTTGTTTGTCAGTTGTCCAGAAAGAGGCTAATATTAGGTCTTTAAAATTATCTAATCATCTATTTCATATTATTATTCACGGCACTCTACATTTATTAGGTTATGATCATAATAATGAAATTAAAGCTGGTATTATGGAAAACATAGAAATTTCTATATTAGAAAAGTTAAAAATTACTAATCCTTATTAAGAAATAATAGAAGACTAAATGAAAGAAGAGCCTCCAAGTATAAACGCCAAGCCCTATGGGCTTGGTTTCATGAAACGTTTTTTTAGAATTACTAAAAGCTTTTATCAGAAGTTTTCTTACAAACCTAAAGATAAGGTTTCCTTTTTAGTTCACCTTAAAGATATTTCTTCTAATGGTGTTATAGAGAAAGGCACTCTAAGAATGCTAGAAGGAGCTTTAAAGGTAAGCACTTCTAAAGTCAGAGATATTATGATTCCAAAGACTCAAATGATAATGGTTGACTCAAAGGAGTCTTTAAAAGATTTTTATGAAAGAATAATAGAATCTGGCCATTCTAGATACCCAATTTTTGATTCCGATATAAACAAAATAATAGGAATTTTACTTGCGAAGGATTTGTTATCAGAGTCCTTGTTAGGAAAGACTGAGACTTCGGATTTTTCAAAAGTAATGAGGCCAGTAGTATTAATTCCCGAAAGCAAGAAGCTGAATACTCTTTTAGATGAATTTAGGATGAATAGGAACCACATGGCTATAGTTATTGATGAGTATGGTGAAGTGACAGGATTGGTTACTATTGAGGATGTATTAGAAGAGATCGTGGGCGAAATTGAAGATGAAACTGACGATCAATTGAATAAAATGATAGAAAGGAATAAAGATGGAAGTTATTTAGTTTCAGCTCTTACTCCCATAGAAGATTTTAATCTTGAATTTAACTCAAATCTTCTGAAGGAAGACTTTGATACTTTGGGTGGTATATTGAGTCATCATTTTGGAAAGATACCTAAAAAGAATGATAGTATTTCAATAGAATCATTACAATTTTTTATAGAATCAACTGAAAAAAGAAGAATTAAGAAAGTAAGAGTTATAAAGTTATCTTAATTTTATTTAAGAAGTTTTTAGTTATTAAATAAAATAATGAAGACTAAATATTTACTTTCAATAATTTCAGGCTCCCTATTCTCTTTGAGCTTTGCACCATTTAATGTATGGCCCCTATTAATTTTTTCTCTTGTTTTATATATCTATTTATTAAATGGATTAACTTATAAACAAAGTTTTAGGGTTGGATATTTATATGGATTAGGTATTTGGAGCGTAGGTATTTCCTGGGTGTATGTGAGTATTCACTATCATGGAAACATAAATATTTATTACTCTATAATTATTACCTTACTTTTTATAGTCCTCTTATCCTTTTATTCTGCTTTGCAGGCAATCATTTATAAATATTTTAATTTTAATAGATTATCAGGCCCTCTTCTTTCATTTTCTTTGTCGTGGGTTTTATTAGAACTAATTAGAGAATCTTTATTTACAGGATTTCCTTGGTTGATTGCAGGTACCTCTATTGCAGGTTCATTAATAGATGGCTGGATACCAATTATAGGCGCAATTGGCATGTCAATTTTAATATCAGTCCTTTCAGGATCAATATATATTTTAATTACACAGTTAAATAATAGAAAATTAGTAACTTTTGCAGTTATTACTATCTTAGTTATAGTCACCCCCGGTTATTTATTGAAAGATATAAATTGGACTCAAAAAAAAGATCAAATAACTATTTCAGTAATTCAGCCTAATTTAACTTTAAAAGAGAAATGGAGTTTATCAGGCATACAAAAAACTAGAAGAATATTTGAAAAAGCTATAAAACAAGCAGACAACAAAGAACTAATTATCTTTCCTGAAACAGCATTAATTCTTAATGAAAGTAAGCAGATAAATTGGTTAAATTCTATGGATAAGTCTGCTCGACTAAAAGAAGTAGGTATCATTACTGGCATTATAGAAAGAAAGGAAACTGATCTTAATTCTGAAGATTCATTAATTTATAACAGAATAAAGGGATTTGGAGATGCACAAGGTTCATATAACAAAATAAAATTAGTCCCTTTTGGAGAATTCATCCCTTTCAATAGATTTAGCGGAAATTTACTAGATCTTATTGGATTAAAACTTACAAATACCATCCCAGGTCAAGATTATAGTTCTATAATATTCAAGGATAATAATATCTCACCTTCAATATGCTATGAAGTAGCTTTTAGTAATTTAATTAGAAAATCATCTTTAAATAGCAACTTATTAGTAACAATTAGCAATGATACTTGGTTTGGAGGTTCTATTGGACCAGACCAGCATTTGGAGATAGCCCAAAATAGAGCAATAGAACATCAAAAACCTTTAATAAGGTCTACAAACAGTGGCATAAGTTCTATAATTGATAAAAATGGTAATTTTTTACTAAAACAAGGAAATTTTGAAGATAAATCTATGAAAGCCACAATTAGCAGCTATCAAGGATTAACTCCTTTCGTTAAATATGGGTACTTATTTACTTATATATACTTAATATTAGGTTATTTATGGTTATTTTTTAAAAAAGTAACAAAAGTATCATAATTAATATTTAAAAAATGAACTTATTAAAAAAACTACATATATTGCCAATTATATTCTTTTTAGCTTCTTGTAATGTAACAAATGTTGATTATTTAATTAGTGATCAGCAAAAAATCTTATATTCTATAAAAGAAATAGATGATACATTCTTAAAAAAAGATATTATTTTTATTGATATTACTTCTCAATCACTATATTTTTTAAAAAAGGGACAGGTTTTTAAAAAATACACTATTTCCTCTTCTAAGTATGGTACAGGTAGTAGTGAGGGGAGCTTAAAAACGCCTTTAGGTATTCATTCTATTAAACAAAAAATAGGAAAAGATCTTCCTTTAGGAGCAATTCTAAAGGGAAGGGTCTGGAATGGGGATATAGCTCAAATTATTTCTGAACCTATTGATACTAATTTTGATCATGTAACTTCTAGAGTTTTATGGCTAGAGGGTTTAGAAAATGGTTTAAACAGAGGAAAAGGGATAGACTCTTACAACAGATTTATATATATTCACGGCACAGCAGAAGAAGGATTGATAGGAAGTCCTGCTTCAGATGGCTGCATTAGGATGTATAACGATGATGTTGTAGATTTGTACAATCTATCTGAAATTGATATGCCTGTTTTAATTTTTTAATATAGGAGCTAATTTTGAAAAAATTATTTTTTTTATTTTTTTTAACAATTCCATTTTATTCTTATTCTCAATGTCCTGAAATTTTAGATCATGACATTAGGGTTTTAGCTTCTTCGGAAAGTAGAAGCCTGTGTGACTTTAAAGATAAGGTAATATTAGCTGTAAATGTAGCTAGTCAATGTGGCTATACTTATCAATATGAATCTTTACAAAGTTTATATTCAAAATATAAAAGTAAAGATTTTGTAGTACTTGGTTTTCCCTCTAATGATTTCTTCCAAGAAAGAGCAAAAGATGAAGATGAAGTAAAAGAGTTCTGTAAAACAACATATGGTGTGGATTTTCCAATGTTTAAAAGATCTCATGTAAAAACTGGCGGAGGGATGATCAGAAAATCTTTTAAACCAAATTCTTTTTATGAAGATTTAATTAAAGAAACTGGTATTGAACCAACCTGGAATTTCAATAAATATTTAATTTCAAAGGATGGCAAAGTTCTTCATTTTGACCAGAAGGTTGAACCTGATAGTGAGCAATTACTTACAGCTATATCACTACTTTTATAAGGTTTCTATATTTATTATTTTTATATCTTGATCTGATGCTTCAATAATTACATCAGCTTTTCTTTTAGAAAAAATACCATTTTCTACAATGCCAGGTATATTATTAAGTGTATTTTCCATGTCGTAAGGTACCGGAATTTTTAGATTATGTACGTCTAATATTTGATTACCATTATCTGTAATAAAATTAGTTCTATATACTGGCTTTCCTCCCATTCTCATTACTTCACGCGCTATTGAACTTCTAGCAATTTCTAGCACTTCAATTGGTAAAGGGAATCTGCCTAACAAATCAACGTTTTTAGAATCATCCACAATGCATAAAAATTTCTTTGAGGAGTATGCTAGGATTTTTTCTCTAGTTAGGGCACCTCCTCCACCCTTAATTAATTCAAAGTTAGAATTAAATTCATCAGCACCATCTATATAGAAATCTATTCCGTGCACCTCATTGAGTTCTAGTATATTAATGCCTGAAGTAAGTAATAAATTTTTAGAGGCTTCAGAGCTGCATATAGCTGCTTTAAAAGTGAGCTTACTTTTAATTAATTCATCAATAAAAAAGTTAGTTGTTGAGCCTGTGCCTATTCCTATTACTGAATCTTCATTCAGAAAAGGGAGTATAAATTCAAAAGCTTTTTTAGCAGCTTCTTTCTTTTTGGTGTTTTGATCCATAGAATAAATATGTATAAGGTGATTATTATTTACCTCAAAGTATAATGATCTTTTCCTATTATTTGGGAATTATTAAAATTTAATGAAATTAACTAAAAGTAAGCCATTTTTAAAAAAGATACAATCAAGTAATGTTTATGATGTTGCTATGGTTACACCCTTAACTCAAGCCTCTAAGCTTTCAAAAGAGCTTGATAATAATATCCTTCTTAAAAGGGAAGATCTTCAACCTGTTTTTTCATTTAAATTAAGAGGGGCTTATAACAAATTATCTAGGTTAAAGAAAAAGGGCTCAAATAAGAAGGTTATAGCTGCCTCTGCAGGAAATCACGCACAAGGAGTGGCTTATGCATCCAATAAATTGGGTATTAGATCAACAATCGTAATGCCATTAACTACTCCTTCAATAAAGATAGATTCAGTAAAGAATTATGGAGCAAGAGTCTTACTTTATGGAGATAACTTTGATGAAGCATTTGCTTACGCTAAAAATTTATCTTTAGAAAAAAAAGAAGAATTTATTCACCCTTATGATGATCCTGACGTAATAGCTGGTCAAGGTACGATAGGAATGGAAATTCTTGAAGTGTTGCCAACTCTTGATGCTATTTTTGTACCCGTTGGAGGTGGAGGCCTTATCGCTGGTATAGGGGCATACATAAAAAGTTTGAGACCGGATATAAAAGTTATAGCAGTAGAGCCAGTTGACGCAGCTTGCTTACAATTAGCTCTTTCAGCAAAAAAGCGGTTGGCTTTGAAAGAGGTTGGGCTTTTTGCAGATGGAGTTGCGGTCAGACAAATAGGAAAACTTACATATGGTTTAATCAATGAATGGATAGATGAAGTGGTGACAGTGTCAGTAGACGAAATTTGTGCAGCAGTTCAAGATACTTTCGAAGCTACGAGAACAATCCCAGAACCGGCAGGTGCTTTGTCTTTAGCAGGATTGAAGAAATTGACTTTACAGAGGGGCTGGAAAAATAAATTTTTAGTAGCTATTAACTCAGGAGCAAATATTAATTTTGATAGATTATCTCATATTGTAGAAAGAGTTCAGCTAGGAGAAAAGAAAGAAGCGCTAATAAGTATAAAAATTCCTGAAAAGAGAGGCAGCTTTAGAAGATTCTGTAAAAGTTTAGAAAAAAGAATGATAACGGAGTTTAATTATAGGGCGGACGATGAAGTTTCTGCCAATATATTTGTGGCTTGTAAAATCAATGGTGGTTCTTCTGAAAAGAAATCATTAATTAAAGGCCTTAAATCAAAAGGTTATTCTCCTATAGACCTTTCTGAAAACGAGGTGGCAAAAATACATATAAAACATATGGTAGGTGGAAAGGCTCCTAAACATATAACTGAGTATGGAGAGTTAGTATTTAGAGTTGAGTTCCCTGAAAAGCCTGGAGCTTTGTTAAATTTTTTGAGCACATTAGGCGATGAATGGAATATTACATTATTTCATTATAGGAATCAGGGTGCAGCTTACGGACGTGTTTTAGTAGGTTTTCAAGCAAAAGAGAATGAAAGATATAAATTAATTAAGAAACTAAAAGAAATTAATTTCCCTTTTTGGGATGAGTCTGAAAACAAAGCTTATTTGTCATTTCTGAATTAATCTTGGACCTTTACAAATTTTGTAGGTGTTAAGATGCCGTCCATCTTCAGATCATGATTCTCAGGAAAGCATGTTTCTTGTTCTTGAAAATCATAGGCTAGTCCGAGAAGCGGAGCCAATAGATCTTTCTTTGTACTGAAAGTAATATCATAAAACCCTAATCCCATGCCGACCCTGAAGCCTAAGTTATCAAAAGCAATGAGAGGCAATATTATCAAGTCTAATTCTTCTATTTCTATTTCTTTGGTACCTATAGGTTCTAATATTCCGAAGGAATTTTCTATCATTTTAGAATCATGTATATATTCTTTGAAGATCATTTTGCGCCTTTTTTTATCTATAATTGCAGGCAAATAACAATCATTTCCTTCTTTAAGAATTTTTTTTATGATTCCTAATGTACTTATCTCACTTTTATAAGACCAATAAATTCCTATTTTATTAGCTTCATACTCTTTCTTTATTAATTTATCCCATAATATTATGAGTTTTTTTTCTAAGACATTCTGCTCTTCTTTAGAAATAGCAGATCTTATTTTAAGTATTTTTGTTCTTATTGCAGCCTTGGAATTCATAATAGTGACCGCCCAGATTGCCGGTGTAGGCACATCCTTGAACCGATTTGTTCAAGGCGGTGGTTCTCTAAAGATCTTCAGGCTTCCCTTTAGTAGGGCTTGCACAACAGAGCTTGCAAAAACCTCCTAATTATTTTTTATCGGCTCAAGCGTTTAGTACTTACTGCCAAACAATCTAGGTAGTGATAAAAGTATAACTCAATTTTTTTTTAAAACTAAATGTGTTTATCAGTCTATTTCTTTCAAAGAAATTAATTGTTTTTTTAGTTTATTATTTAAACTATCTATCCTTTGGGACGTAGCATCATCAACTATTAAATTATTTTTAATTTTTAATAATTCCCGAGCAATATTAAGCCCAACTATTATAGCTGCTCTATTTTCATCTAATTGAGAGTTCTGTCGTATCTCTTTGAGTTTGTTATCTAAGAATTCAGCAGATTCTCTTAATTCATCTCTTTCTGAATCTTCGCAAGAAATTTTATAACTCTGTCCCAGAACTTCTATAGATATAATTTTTTTTGGTTCATTCATTACTTATTTATTTTTTATATTAGTAACAATCTCTTTTAATTTATCTTGCGCTTTTGATATCTTAAGTTTTATTTTTGAGTTTTCTATTCTCAGGTTCTTATTCTTATCTAATAAATTCTTATTAACCTGTTTTAGTTCTTCGCTTAAAATAATTAATGCTTGAAGATTTTTTTCTAAACTTTCTAATTCTGTATTTGTCATCATTATATAAATAAGAGTAAAGTGTAACTTCCTAAAATATATCTTTCTAGTTTAGGATAAAAAAAATATGAAAAAAGTAGATATAAATTTTTTAGAGAGAAGAAGAAAAGTCTTTAATTTAGTTCAAGATAATTCTCTTGTAATTATTCATTCTAGTAATTTAGTGGCTAGGAATGCAGATGCTAATTACCCTTTCAGGCAGAATAGCGATTTTTTCTATTTAACTGGTTTTGATGAACCTGAATCTTGCTTAGTTTTAAAAAAGGTATCAGGGGTGGAAGAATTTATTTTATTTTGTAGAGATAGAGATCCCTTAAGGGAGCAATGGGATGGTTTAAGATCAGGTCAAGAAGGAGCCAAAAAAGACTTTGGTGCTGACGATGCATATAGCATTCAAGATTTAGATAAGATTTTACCTAATACTTTAGAGGGTATAAGAACAATTTACTATCCTATGGTAAATTCTAATGGAATAGATATTAGTCTTAATAAGTGGCTAGAAATTACTAGATTAAATGCTCGATCAGGATCTGAAGCTCCTCAAACTATTATTGCTTTAGAATCCATTCTTCATGAAATTAGATTAATAAAATCTAGTGAAGAAGTAGAGGTGATGAAAATTGCTGCAAGTATAACAGCGGAAGCTCATTGCAATGCAATGAAAAAAGTAACCCCAGGAATGTTTGAATACCAACTAGAAGCTGAATATCTTCAAACATTTATGAAACATGGCTCTAGAGCTGCAGCTTATAATTCAATAGTGGGTGGTGGAAATAATGCATGCATTCTCCATTACAATGAAAATAAGGATGAGCTAAAAAATGGAGATTTAGTTTTGATAGATGCTGGTTGTGAATATCAGAACTATGCTTCCGATGTAACAAGAACTTTTCCAGTAGGAGGTAAATTTACAGAAGCTCAAAAGTCTATATATGAAGTTGTTTTGAATGCCCATAGTGAAGCTTTAAAACAGCTTATCCCTGGGAATCCTTGGATAAAAGTCCATGAAGCATCTGTAAATGCCATAACCAAAGGCTTAATTGATTTAGGAATCCTAGATGGTGTTATGGAGGATTTAATTGAACAAGAGAAATTTAGCAGATTCTATATGCATCGGGTAGGTCATTGGCTAGGAATGGATGTCCATGATGTAGGAAATTATAAAGTTGATGGTGAATGGAGGGCCCTAGAAGCAGGGATGGTTCTTACCATAGAGCCAGGAATTTATATTCTAGATTCATTAGAAGGAGTAGATGCTAAATGGCTGGGTATTGGAATAAGAATTGAAGATGATGTTCTTATAACAAAAGATGGTTTTGAGATTCTTACCTCTGAAGTCCCCAGGGAAATAGAAGCTATTGAGGCTTTGATGCATGGCTCCTAACTTGAAATATGATGTAGTAATAATAGGAGCTGGTGTAGTGGGTATGATAATGGCCACACTCCTGTCAAGAAATAACTTAAAAGTTTGTCTTGTAGACAAAAACGAAGGATTCTCATTAAATGAAGAAACACTTTACCTCGGAAGAACTGCGGCACTTAATCTATTTTCTATAAGATTATTGCAAGATATAGGCGTTTGGAAAGATATAGCTCCTTATGCTACTACTTATTCAGAAATTAAAACGTGGGATACTGAAGGAAGTTCAGGGATTTCTTTTCATGCTTCAGAAGTGAATCTTGAGAATCTAGGTGCTGTAGTTTCAAATAATGCCTTAATGTATTTCTTAAATAAATTTAATTTTAAAAATGAAAATATAAATTTTATAAAAGGATCAAGCCTTGAAAATATATCTGAAATGCCTGGAAAGTTGGCCATCAAAATATCTGAAGGCAAAAAGATTTTTACTGAAGTTTTAATAGGTGCCGATGGAGGATTATCAACTGTTAGAAAAAAAGCAAAAATTAGAACAAAAGAATGGAGTTATGAACAAAAAGCCATAGTGGCTGTTTTATCTTCAGAAAAGGACCATTGCTTTATAGCTAGACAGATTTTTACTCCACAGGGCCCAATAGCTCTTCTGCCTTATGATTCTATGAATGAAAGTAGGCTTTCATTAGTATGGTCTATAGATAATAAGTCATTTCAAGAAGTGAGTTCATTAAATAATGAAGATTTTTGTGCTCTACTACAATTAAAAGTAGAAGGAGTTTTAGGAGATTTTAAGCTCCATGGAAAAAGGAATTCTTTTCCGCTGCATCAAATACATGCAAAAAAATATTTTAAAGGTAGAGTAGCTTTAGTGGGTGATGCAGCTCATGTAATTCACCCGTTAGCTGGCCAAGGTTTAAATCTAGGCATTGCAGATGCTGAATCCTTATCAAGGGTAATAATACAGTCAAAAAGAAAATTTATAGATATAGGTTCTGAAGGGGTATTAAGTAAATTTCAAAAAGAAAGATTTCTTACAAATATGAGGATGATGAGCTTAATGGAAGCATTTAAAAGGGGTTTCGAAGTTCAAAGTCCTTGGTTAAAGTACGGAAGGAATCTACTTTTTAAGGCAATAGATAAACCTAATAATTTAAAGAGGAAGTTTATAAAAGAAGCTACAGGTATTTAAAAGAATTTTATTTTATTTTCTCTTCTTTATAGATTACATGCTTTCTGACCACAGGGTCGAATTTCTTTATTTCCATCTTATCAGGCATAGATGATTTATTTTTGTCAGTAGTATAGAAGTGGCCAGTTCCTGCCGAAGAGACTAATCTTATTTTTTCACGCATTCTAATTTCCTCTAGCCTTTATATCTTGTAGAACTTTATCTATTCCCACTTTATCTATTATACGCATTCCTTTTGCAGATACAGTTAAACTTACAAATCTCTTTTGTGATTCAACCCAGAATTTATGCTTGTGAAGATTGAGATTAAATCTACGTTTTGTAGAATTCTTTGCAAAAGAGACATTATTTCCAAACATTGCTCTTTTTCCTGTTACCTGACAAATTTTTGACATTTTTAATATAATTTAACTTCAGAATTCGGTTTTATACCAGAACGAATTACTACTAGCAACAGGAAGTGGATATAATTAGTATTTAATTTTTCATAAAATATTTAAAAGTCATGAAATCTCTTATAAATAAAAAAATCCTTTTAGGCATAACCGGAGGCATAGCTGCATATAAATCTGCAGAAATAGTAAGATCTCTTAAGAAGATTGGATCGGAAGTAAGAGTGGTCATGACAAGATCTGCTCAAGAATTTATGACACCATTAACTATGCAAGCTTTATCAGGAAATCCAGTGTCTTCTGAACTTTTAGATCATAATGCGGAAGCAGGTATGGGGCACATAGAGCTAGCTAAATGGGCGGATGCTGTTCTTATAGCTCCTTGTACTGCAGAATGTATATCTAAACTAAGTATGGGCAGAGGGGATGATTTACTGACCACTTTATCTCTAGTCCATGAGGGAAATCTAGCTATTGCTCCGGCAATGAATCAAGCTATGTGGGCTGATGTAAGAACACAAGATAATATAAGAACACTTAAAGAAAACGGAACTCAAATCTTTGGCCCTGGATCAGGTGATTTAGCTTGTGGAGATATTGGATTAGGCAGAATGCTTGAACCTGAAGAAATAATATTTAAATTATCTCAACTTTTTTCTACTGGATTGTTGGCAGGTAAAGAGATTCTAATTACAGCTGGGCCCACTCAAGAGATGATTGATCCAGTGAGATTTATTTCTAATAAAAGTTCAGGGAAAATGGGATATGCTATAGCTACATCAGCCCAAGAGGCTGGCGCAAAAGTAACTCTTATAAGTGGACCTGTTAAATTAAGTCCACCAGATAATGTTCTATTTGAGTCAGTAACTTCAGCTGATGAAATGTATAAATCCGTTATGCATCATGCACGAAAATCAGATATTTTTATTTCTACAGCGGCAGTTTCAGATTTTAAACCTAGAGATTTGTCTCAAAATAAGATTAAAAAGAAAAATAAAGATGGAATGACCATTGAATTAGAACAAAATAAAGATATTTTGAGTTCAATAACTGAGAAATTTGATTCTATCTATACCGTAGGATTTGCAGCAGAAACAGAAAAAATTGAAGAGTATGCTAAAAAGAAATTAATAGAAAAAAAATTAAAATTAATAGTAGCCAATGATGTTTCAGATAAAGATATAGGTTTTGATTCAGATGAGAACGAAGTAACTATATTTAGTCTAAATGCAAAATTAGTTATAAAGAAGGAAGATAAGTATAAAGTCGCTAGGAAGTTAATCGAGTTTATTGCAAAGGATTTGTAGGTTATTTCGTCTCTTTGTCTGAAGCTTCAACTGGAGCTTCTTCAACCTCCGATACTTCTGGAGTTTCAACTGGAGCTTCTTCAACCTCCGATACTTTTGGAGTTTCAACTGGAGCTTCTTCAACCTCCGATACTTCTGGAGTTTCAACTGGAGCTTCTTCTAATGGAACTTTTGGAGAGGATGTCTTTTTCCCAAATCTCTTTTCAAATTTATCTATCCTTCCCCCAGTGTCTACTAGTTTCTGCTTTCCTGTATAAAATGGATGGCATTCAGAACAAACATCTAGTTGGAGAGGTTCCGCAAGAGTAGATTTCATATTAATTATATTGCCACAACTGCATGTAGCTTTTATATCATGGTATTCTGGATGTGTATTTTGTTTCATTATTAAATATCTATTCTTGCAATATTTAGAGGGCGCATAATAACAGACCTATAAAAGTAGGCAAATACTTAACACTTTTATTATTATATTTTAATGTGAATAATCAAATTATAGAAATAATATTACCAGTACCTATTCAAGGAACTTTTTCTTATCTAGTACCTAATTCTTTGACAAAGGCAGAATTAAAAGTAGGTTGTAGAGTGTTAGTACCTTTTGGTACCAGAAAACTTGTAGGAATTATTTTAAAACATTCGAACATAATTAAAGATAAAAGCATTAACTATAAATCAATAACTAGTTTGTTAGATGATAACCCTTTAATTGATAAGAAATTATTATTATTAGCAGATTGGGCTTCTCGTTATTATCATCACCCTATAGGAGATGTATTAAGTTATTTTATGACTCCCTCGCTAAGAAAAGGTGAAGAGGCCTCTTTTGCTTATTCTGATAGTTGGCACATTACAACTGAAGGTGACTTTATTCTTCCTGAGTCATTGAAAAGTTCTCCTAAACAAAAAGAGGCAATAAGAATCTTTAAAGACACAAAGAATTTAAATAGAGTTGCTGCAAAAGCATATGGAATTACATCTTCTACTATTAAATCTTTAGAAGATAAAGATTTAATAAAGAAGTCTAAAATTGAGGTAATACCTCAATTCGAGAATTTGGAAACAGCATTTCAAAGAAGAACTCTTAATTCAGAACAAAGTAAGGCTGTAGAGGAATTAAAAAGAGGGAAAAAAGATTCTACTTATCTTTTGTATGGTGTTACAGGCAGCGGGAAAACAGAAGTTTATATTGAAGCTATCTCAGATGTTATAGATCAAGGAAAGCAGGCGTTAGTTTTGATACCAGAAATAGGACTCACCCCTCAAACAGAAGAGCGGTTCAAAAAGAATTTTGGATCTAGAGTGGTATCTATGCATTCTGCTAAGAATGATAGGGAGAGATTAGATGCGTGGTTGTGCGCCAAAAGGGGAATGGTAGATGTAGTAATAGGAACAAGATCATCAGTTTTTACACCTTTTAAGGATCTAGGAATTATAGTTGTAGACGAAGAGCATGATCTATCATATAAGCAAACTGATCGTTTTAGATACTCTGCAAGGGATATAGCTATCTATAGGTCTAAATTATTAAAGATACCTTTGATATTAGCTTCGGCAACACCTTCATTAGAATCATTGAAGAATGCTGAAGATGACAAATATACTCTATTAAAACTTAATAAAAGAGCTTCGGGCGTAGAGATGCCGATATTTAAATCCTTGGATATTAGGGGTGAACGTTTAACTAATGGTTTTTCAGAAAATTTATTAGAAGAAATAACTTCAGAATTACAAAATAATAATCAGGTATTAATTTTTATAAATAGACGTGGTTTTGCACCTTCATTGGTGTGT
The DNA here is from genome assembly GCA_029268615.1 of SAR86 cluster bacterium. Classification (NCBI taxonomy): domain Bacteria; kingdom Pseudomonadati; phylum Pseudomonadota; class Gammaproteobacteria; species SAR86 cluster bacterium. Next base: position 42,196 of record JAQWNM010000015.1, read on the forward strand.
GAAGCTTGTGGCTGGATTGCAACTTGTAAAAGTTGCGATGCAAGTATGATAATTCATACCAAGCCTCTAAGAATGAGATGTCATCATTGTTCAGCTGATCAAAAACCTCTAGAAATATGTGGAAATTGCAGAGATCCAAATCTTAATTATTTAGGTGTCGGCACACAAAAGGCCGAACAATTTCTTGAGGAAAGGTTTTCAAAATATCCTGTTATTAGGATAGATAGAGACTCAACAAGAACTAAGAAATCAATGGATAACTATCTAAATGAAATAATGACCGGCAAACCATTGATTTTAGTTGGTACTCAAATTCTTGCAAAAGGTCACCATTTTCCTAATGTAACTTTAGTTGGCATTTTAGACTCAGATAGTGGTTTATTTAGTGCTGACTTTAGGGGTAGCGAGAGAGTTGCCCAACTCATTACCCAAGTTTCTGGTAGAGCTGGACGTGCTAATAAGAAGGGAAAAGTATTATTGCAAACTTATTGTCCTGATCATCCTCAAATAGAAGAATTGACTTCTGGAAATTATGAGAATTTTTCTAAAAAAATTCTCATAGAAAGAATGCAATCTAGTATGCCTCCTTATACTTATCAAGCTAGATTCCAGGCAGAGTCTTCTCAAGGAGAATTTGCAATGAGATTTTTAGACGATCTGAAACAAGAAATTTCTGAGGGTAAATTAAGAATTGTAGGCCCTATTCCTTCAATCATGGAACGTAAAGCAGGAGTCTATAGATGGGAATTAAGTCTCTATGCAGAAAGTAGACTTATTTTGCATAGAAAATTAAAAGAAATGGTTAATTTTCTTTACAATAAAAAAAGAATTTCTAATGTAAGATGGTCTTTGGATGTAGACCCCCTAGGGGTTTGGTAACTTAAAATTTAATTCCAGTTAAATCTTCGGTTAATTTCCATAATTTAGCAGCGGTTTCATCATTCGAAGCAGCAGAAGTTAATTTACCTATTTTGCAGTCATAAAAATATTCCCCTGAAATTTCTTCAACTTCATTTGATGAACAAAGATATATTGAAGAAGAGGCACCTTGGAAACTTTTTCTAGCAAAAGGAGTAGCAATCTTCATAGCAAGACGTCCCCAAAAAGAATCATTTTGAGTACCAAAATTTGTGGCTACAAATCCAGGATGTAAACAATTAACTGTAATTCCTTTTTCAAAAACCTTTCTACTTAACTCTCTGGTAAAAAGAATATTTGCTAATTTTGACTTTCCATAAACATTCATAGCTTTGAATGTTTCTTTTGACTGCAAGTCATCAAGGTCTATATCTTTTACAAAAGCGTGAGCTGCTGAAGAAACATTTACAATCCTACTAGGACTAGATTCTTCCAATTTTTGTAATAGAAGTAAGCTAAGAGAGTGGTAAGCAAGATGATTTACAGAAAAAACTTCTTCAAATTCATCCACTGTTTCTTTTCTTTCTAGATTAATTATTCCAGCATTATTAAGCAATACATGTAACGGAATATTCAATTTCAGAAATTCAGACGCTGCTTCCTTTATTTGATCTTGACTAGAGAGATCAGCTATAAAGTAAACACTTTCTTTGCCCGTTTCTTTATATATAGTCTCTTTAAGAAATTCTGCTTTTTTCTTGTTTCTAGCGATAAAAAAAATATTAGCACCTTGTTTTGCTAGTTCAAGTGAAGTTGCTTCACCAATACCGCTTGTAGCGCCAGTTATTAGACAATTCTTGTTTTTCACTTATAAGTTATATCCAATATAAATCAAACTCAAAACACATATTAGTAAAGATATAATGCTAAGCACAAATCCAACTTGCCTGAAAATATTTGGATCCTGCTCTTGATTAAGTCCAAATCCATGGCTAGCTCGAGCTATAAAAGAGAGAATTCCTATCGTATGGATTAACCAAAGAGGTCCTTCTGCCAATGAAATTAATAATAAGGATATGATGTAAGCAGGCGCATATTCAGCCCAATTTCCATGTGACCTCATTCCTTTCAACATTTCAGTATTTCCACCATCTCCTAATAAAATCTCTGTCTTAAACCTTAATTTAACAGCATTGATTGATAGTAAAAACCCTATTAAAAGCTGGAAACCGCTATATATAAGAACTAGTTGCATAGATTCATTCATATTATTTCTCTCCAAGTTAATTGAATGTGATAACTTTACATTAACTTTCTAGATATTTTGAGGTTTCTATGAAAATTTATGAGAAATATGTGTTACCCAAACTTTTAAATTTTACTTGTGGTTTAAAACCAATGCGTCATCAACGTGAAAAAGTAGTGCCACTAGCTAAAGGAGAAATACTTGAAATAGGCATTGGATCAGGACTTAATATACCTTTCTACAAAACTTCTGGAGTTAAAAGAATTTGGGGACTTGATCCTTCAGAAGAGTTGAATGTAATGGCTAAGAAAGTTGCAGATCAATCTGATCTAGAAGTAAAATTCTTATTATCAGGAGCTGAGCAGATACCCCTTCCTTCTAATTCCATTGATACTATTTTGATTACCTATACTTTATGTACGATTCCAGAAGTAGAAGCTGCGGTGAAAGAAATGAATAGAGTTCTCAGGCCAGAAGGGGAATTAATTTTTTGTGAGCATGGCAGGTCTCCAGATGAGAATATACTCAAATGGCAGGATAAAATAAATCCTTATTGGAATGTCATAGGAGGAGGTTGTAATGTAAATAGAGATATTCCAAGATTAATAGAATCAGCAGGATTTTCAATAAGGCAAATGGAGTCAATGTATCTTCCAGGAACCCCAAAAGTCTTAGGTTTTAATTATTGGGGTTCAGCAAGACTTTTATAATTTTAATGAAAAGTAGATTTATAATCCTAGCCTTAATTATGACAAGTATGTATGGAAATGGTTACGATAGAATAACTGGAGAGAACTTTGCTAGTAGATCTGAAGTTTTAGGACAGAATGGGATGATAGCCACTAGTCATCCTCTAGCTACACAAATTGGCTTAGATATCTTAAAAAAAGGGGGCACTGCTATAGATGCTGCGATAGCAGCTAATATTGCATTAGGTCTTATGGAGCCAACAGGCAATGGCATAGGCGGAGATTTATTTGCAATAGTTTGGGATTCTAAAGAAGAAAAACTCCATGGATTAAATGCTAGTGGCCCATCTCCTAAATCACTTAATTTAAAATTTTTTAAGGAAAGAGGGTTAACAAAAATTCCTCCTTATGGCCCCTTGCCAGTGACTGTTCCGGGAGCTGTAGATGGATGGATTAAACTTCATGAGAGATTTGGGAATCAAGAGTTTGAATCTTTATTTGAGCCTACTATTGAATATGCTAGAAAAGGATTTCCAGTGACGGAAACGATTGCGTATTATCTTGAATCTTCAAAAGATAGATATTCCCAATACCCAAATTTTTCAGACATTTGGCTAAAAAAAGGAAAAACTCCAGCAAAAGGAGACATATTTAAGAACCCTGCTCTGGCATTGACTTTAGAAAGTATAGCCAAAAAAGGGCGTTTAGGTTTTTATGAAGGTAAGATAGCAAGAAAAATTGCAGATTTTATTCAATCTCAAGGGGGAGTTCTCACTTATGAAGATTTATCAGAGTTTCATTCTGAATGGGTAGAGCCAGTTTCAACAAATTACAGAGGATATGACGTTTGGGAAATGCCACCCAACGGACAAGGGATAGCAGCGTTACAAATACTAAACATCTTAGAAAATTTTGATATTAAGAAGTTAGGTCTTTTGAGTGCTGAATATATCCATTTATTTATAGAAGCAAAGAAATTAGCCTTTGCAGATAGAGCTCAATATTATGCTGACCCAGATTTTGCAAAAATCCCTTTGAAAGAACTTATCTCAAAATCCTATGCTAAAAAGAGGGCTTCATTAATAGATCTACAAGAGCCTTCTTTAACAGATACACCGGGCGTACTAGAAAATGGTGACACTATTTATCTAACAGCGGCAGATAAATATGGAAACATGATTTCATTAATTCAGAGTAATTATAGAGGGATGGGTTCAGGCATGATGCCGACTGGCTTAGGTTTTATGTTGCAAGATAGAGGGGAATCATTTAGCCTTCAGGAAGGGCATTCTAATGTTATAGAAGGGGGTAAAAGACCTTTTCATACAATTATCCCTGCTTTCATAACTAAAGATGGAAAACCTTACATTAGTTTTGGAGTTATGGGTGGTGCTACGCAACCTCAGGCACATGCTCAAATAGTTATTAATATAGTTGATTTTGGCTTAAACCTTCAGGAAGCTGGAGATGCGCCTAGAATAGTTCATAGCGGATCCTCTCAGCCTACAGGGCAGATTATGCATAATGGTGGAACTTTAAGTATTGAGAAAGGCTTTGGCTTAGGATTAGAAGAAGCTTTAAAAAAGATGGGGCATAATTTGAAATATGAAAAGGGAATTTTTGGAGGTTATCAGGCTATAAAGCTAGAAAATGGTGTTTATTATGGAGCATCAGAGAGCAGGAAAGATGGACAAGCTTCAGGATTTTAAGACTGATTTACTCTCTGTTAATAAGGCTGCATAAATCTACTTCTCAAATAAAAAATAATCAAGCAGAGCCCTCATAATCCATTGGTTAGAATTAAAGAAGCTTTCTTAATTTCTCTAATTTCTCTTTGAATTTTATATCTATATAGCGCCAGTCTATATGATTTTTATCATGATTGAGCTTAATATCAATGCAAGGTAAAGGTATTATTGAGCCGGCATTTTCTGGCCATTCAAAAATACTTATTGCATTTTTTTGTTGGAGGTAGTCATGAATTCCTATTTCAAGAAGCTCTTTAACAGAATCAAGTCGATAAAGGTCAAAGTGAAATATAGTTATGTTATTTGTTTCATAAATTTCAACTAATGCGAAGGTAGGACTTTTAACCAGACCATTAAAGCCAATTCCTTCCATTATTCCTTTTGAAATAGTTGTTTTTCCAGTTCCTAGATCTCCTTGAAGATGAATTGTTTTTATTTCTTTTTGGTTATATCTAATGAACTCTCCAAGTTCTTTGCCAAGTTTTTTAGTTTCAACATCATTTTGAGTTTTCACAAAAGAATCAAAATGCTAGGTTTAATCTAATAGTTTTAATTACATCACTAGCTAACAGACCTAATTCACCTAAGTCTTGTGATGCTATGTCTGCACTTGCTGAATGGATTTCCACTGCGGTTTCAGTTGCTTCTGAAAGGTTTAAACCTTGAGCAATGAAGCTTCCAATTAAACCAGAAAGAATATCTCCCATCCCTCCAGAAGCCATACCAGGATTTCCAGATTCACACACACCTAGTTTTAATTTATTAAAATTTGAACATACTATTGTTCCTGACCCTTTTAGAACGGTAATTGAATTGAACTTTTTTGTAAGTTCTTCTGCTGACTTGAATCTATCTTCTTCTATTTTTAGTACATCTTTTTTTAATAAAAGAGCTGCTTCTCCAGGATGTGGAGTTATCACTAATTTTTTTGGGGTCATAACTTTTAATTTTATGGATGTCAGCATATTTAAAGCATCTGCATCCATAACTAATGGAAGATTGCGTTTTTTACATTCTATGAATGCCTTCTGCATCATTTGTTCTCCCCAAGCGCTCTTCCCTAGCCCAGGCCCTATGACAATGACATCAGGAGAACCTAAAAAGTCATCTAAATCCTGCCCAGAATTCACTCCTTTTGCCATAACTTCCGGACAAGAAGTTAGTGCTGCTCCTATGTGTTCAGGTCTTGTTGCAAGACTTACAAGACCGCAACCAGACATAGCTGCACACTTAGAGGCTAAAATAGCTGCGCCTCCAAAGCCTCTATCTCCTCCTATTATCATTAGGTGGCCATAATGACCTTTGTGGGCATTTAAATCTCTATCAATCAATTTATTTAGAGAATTTTCAGAATCAAGGAGATAAGAATTGGACTTAACTTTAGATCTTAATGAAGATTTAATATCCAATTGGTTAAGAAGTATCTCTCCGGCATAAGATCTGCCTTCAGATGTGTATAACCCTCTTTTTAAACCAATAAAAGTTAGTGTGAGATCTGCTTTTACCGCTATGCCAAGAATTTTTCCAGTATCTGCACATATACCTGAAGGCACATCCAAAGCTATTATTGGATAACTTTTTCCTAGAGCATTAATATTTTGGACGGCTGAGTGCATCTTCCCATTTAATCTTCCTCTAATTCCAATACCTATCAAGGCATCAACAATTACGGTGTCTTTTTTCGATAATTTTAATTTATTAAATTGTTTTATGCCGAGTATTTTAATTCTCATTGATTTAGCTAAAGATAAAGCTTGAGATGCAGCTGAAGAAAATTTCTTAGTAGGTTCTGGACAAACAATAGTGACTTCAATACCTGAGTCTTTTGCTAATGAAGCTAAAAGGTAGCCATCTCCTGCATTATTCCCTTTTCCACAAAAGACAATCATATTTTTCATTTCCGGCCATCTATTGCGGATTATTTGGAAAGAAAATTTTGCAGCTTTTTCCATCAAAGAAAAAGAGGTAATATTTCTCTCTTTAATAGCTAAACCGTCTATTCTTTTTGTTTCTGACGTCGTGTAAAGTTCCATAAGAATATGTTTATCTCAATAATATTAGAAATTATAGACTTTAAAAATAAAGTCCACTACTAATCAAAATATGGAAAAAGAAATACCTGAGAGAGAGTTAACTAGTCTTGTTCTTGAAATTAAGTCTTTTGCAAAAAATTTAGGCTTCAACCAAGTAGGTATTTCTGACATAGATTTAAAAAATCATGAACAATATCTTGACGCTTGGTTGGAGAATAATTTTCAAGGAGACATGGATTATATGAAGAGGCATGGAACTAAAAGAAGCCGTCCCGAAGAATTGATTGAAGGTACTAAAAAGGTTATTTCTGTATCTATGGACTATCTGCACAAAGATTATAAAGGAATGGAGCTCATAGAAAATAAAGACAAAGCCTTTATTTCTGGATATGCCTTGGGCAGAGATTACCACAAGGTAATGAAGAAGAAGTTACAAAAACTAGTTGATTTTATAAAGTTAAAAGTTTCTTCTGAAGCAAGAGTCTTTGTAGATAGTGCGCCAGTATTAGAGAAAGCTTTAGCTGAAAAATCTGGTTTAGGTTGGATAGGTAAGAATACTCTTCTTTTAAATAAACAAAGAGGATCATTCTTTTTTTTAGGAGAGATATACACAAATTTGAATTTACCAATAGATGCTGCTGAGGAAATTAATCATTGTGGATCTTGTAAGGCTTGCATTGATATTTGTCCTACTAAAGCCATTGTGGGGCCAAAGCAACTAGATGCTAGAAAGTGTATTTCTTATTTAACTATTGAGTACAAAGGCTCGATAGATGTAAAACTTAGACCAATGATGGGCAATAGAGTTTTTGGTTGTGATGATTGTCAGTTAGTTTGTCCTTGGAATAAGTTTGCACAATTTACCGAAGAAGAAGATTTTAAACCTAGGCACAATTTAAATAACTCTAGTCTTTCTGAACTCTTCAAATGGACAAAAGAAGAGTTTCAAAAGAAAACCAATGGATCACCCATCAGAAGAGCAGGTTATGAAAGTTGGTCGAGGAATATAGCAATTGCGTTAGGAAACGCCGATACAAATAAAGAGGTATATGAATCTTTGGTCTCTAGAAAGAATGACTCTTCGGGTATAGTAAGAGAGCATGTAAAGTGGGCTTTAGATCAACATAAAGGAAAAGCATCATGAAAGAAGAATATATTGTTAAGTTAGATCCTGAAGATGAGTATACTCATACTCCTGATGAGTCTTCAAATTATAATGAGAGCATGTATTTCAATGTATTTGATCATAAAAAAAAGATAGGGGGTTGGTTTAGATTAGGAAATAGGCCTAATGAAGGCTACTCTGAAATGTCATGTTGTTTATATCTACCAGACGGTAAAGTAGGTTTCATGTTTGGAAAGCCATCGATTTCTGATAATAATTCTTTTAATGCTGGCGGGATGTCTTTTGAAGTTTTAGAACCATTTAAAAGATTACATATAGAATACAAAGGAAAGATTTTATTATTGAGCGATCCACAGCAAATGATGAATCCTGGAAAAGCATTTAAATCTAATCCGACTGTAGATTGTCAGGTAAGTCTTGGAATATTAGGTGAATCTCCAATGTATGGCGGAGAAACTTTGAAAAAAGATGGTTCTGCATTAGATGTAGATCCAGAAAAAAGTTTTTCAAAGGCGCACTATGAACAACATATATCTGGAAAGGGATTAATGAAGATAGGCGAGAAAGAATTCTCTATAAAAGGCCTGGGCCTAAGAGATAAGAGTTGGGGGCCTAGATATTGGCAAGCGCTGGAGTGGTATAGATGGTTAACCATTAACATCAATAAGGATATAGGCTTTATGTTTAGTATTGTTCATCAAGGAGATGGCATTGAGCGAAGAGGCGGACTGGTATTTATAGATAATAAATACCACAATATTCAGGAATGTAAGATTCAAACTAAATATGATGAAAATTTCTGTCAAACCTCTCTCAAAGCTTGGGCAAAAACCAAAGTAGGAGAGTATGAAGTTGAGGGAAATATCCTATCTTTAATACCTTTGAGAAATAGGCGCACTTCGCCAGATGGGAAGGTATTAACTACTAGAATTACTGAAGGTATGACTGAGTATACATATCAAGGAATGAAGGGGTATGGGATGTCAGAATATTTAGATCAGATTATTGATGGAAAACCGATAGGCGTTTAATTTATGAAAATTAGTGCGGTTGATCAATCTCCTATTTTTTCTAATTCAAATGCGAACTCGGCTCTTCAAGAATCTGTGGAACTAGCTAAAGAATGTGATCTTATAGGGTTAACTAGATTTTGGGTTGCAGAGCATCATGGTTCAAACTCATTTGCAGGTTGTTCACCTGAAGTTTTAATTCCTAAAATTGCAGCAGAAACTGAATCTTTGCGCATAGGGTCTGGAGGAGTAATGTTAATGCATTATAGTCCCTATAAAGTAGCTGAGAATTTTAGATTATTAGAATCATTATTTCCTGGGAGGATAGATTTAGGCTTAGGAAGGGCACCAGGTAGCGATCCTCATCAGGCAGGAGCTTTAGCATACGGATCAAAGACGACTGGCCCAGAATTCTTTCCAACAAAAATGAAAGACCTCACATCTTTTTTGGTTGGAGATCAGCCAACTTCACTAGCTTTTGAGAATGTTAGCGTCACGCCAGGCCTTGGAAATATACCAGAAATATGGCTACTAGTTTCTTCTCAACAAGGAGCAGAATATGCGGCGCATTTTGGATTACCTATATCACTTGCATATTTTATTAATCAAGATTGTTTAGACTTAGCTGATTACTATCGACAGAATTTTAAACCTTCTGTCTTTAGTAAAGTGCCTATAGTCAGCTTAGGAATATTTGCTATATGTGCTGAAAAAGATGATGAAGCAGAAAGGTTATCGGCTAGTGCTGCATTATGGAGAATGAATTTACAGAGAGGTCGTTTTGAACCTTTTAAAACTACTGAAGAGTCTCTAGCAATTATTGATCAAGATAAAATTGATATCTCAGATAGTAGAACTTTTATTGGATCTCCAGAAACAATCTATAAAAAGCTGATGCCTCTTTTAGAGATAACAAAACCAGACGAACTGAAAGTTGTAACAATTTGTGAGCCCTTATCAAAAAGGGCAAAGTCCTACAAATTACTAAAAGAATTTTTTGATTCTAAATAATCTTTCTTTGGATTGAGGAAATAAAATTCTTTTAATAAATTTATGAAATATAATTATGTTTAATCTATTTAAAAGGAATTAGGTGTCTAGTTTAAATATACCAGCATATTCTCAAACAAGGGTTCTAAGCTCAGCTTCGCCATGGCATTTATTTTGCTTAAGTATGCTTTATCTAGCCCAAGGTTTACCTAATGGTTTTTTAGGCCTTGCTTTGCCTACCTATTTGGCAACTCAAGGAGCTTCAGTAGCAGATATTGGTCTTTTATTATCCATTACGATGTTACCTTGGACAATAAAGTTTTTATATGGTCCTTTTGTAGATAGTTTCTCTTTGTTAAAATTTGGTAGAAGAAGATTTTGGATACTATTAAGTCAATCTTTGATGATTATTTCTCTTGTACCTTTAGTAGTTATTGGAGTTGATAATTTAAGTATAACTAACTTAGTAATCATCTTAGTTATTCATAATATTTTTATGGCTTTTCAGGATATTTCTACTGATGCATTGGCTGCAGATAGTTTGCCGGAGAAGGCATTGAGTAAAGGAAATGGCATAATGTGGGGAAGTAAAGTATTCGGTAAAGGCTTAGGAATGGCTATAGCTACCTCCATATATTTTACTTATGGAACAACTTTAGGTATCAGTGTCCTTATGATTCTAATAGCTCTAATCATGTTAGTTCCTATGTTTTCAAAAGAGCTTAATTATAAAGTTGGCCTAGAAAAAGAAGTCTATGAAGTTGCAAAAAAGTTAAATGTTAAAGAGTTATTAACTGGAATTTTTAATGGGTTTAATTCCTCAAGAGTTTTTTTTGCCATTATTTTTATTTGTTTTGCAAATTTAAGTATGGGAGTTTATGAAGTTTTATATAATAAGTTTTATATAGATGAATTGAACTGGACAGGGCAAATGATTGGGGATGCAAGACCTTGGGGATTTTGGATTGGAGGTTTAGTAGGTCTTGGAGCGGGATTATTAGGCTCCTTCATAAGTCATACAATTTTATTGAGAATCTTTATTTTTTGTGAGCTTATATTGTTTTTTCTTTTGAGTACCTATTCAGCATTTTTTTCACAAACATTAGGGTATATTATTCTTTTAGGCATAGAGGTTTTCGATGCAGGAATGACCGTACTTCTTTTTGCGATTTTAATGAGCCTATGTACAACCAAGACTAGTGCTACAAATTTTGGAATCTTCATGGCTATTTCAAATATGTCTTTATTTGCAGGTGACATTATTGCTGCCCCAATTTTGATCTTAGTAGATTATTCCGGAGCTTTTCTTTTCTGCGGTATTTCGTTGATACCCTGCTTCTATTTAGCTTCCAGATTAGAAATTAAGAGAGGATAATCTTTTAAGGTTAATCTAAATTTTCTAAGAAATTACTCAAAGCTTCCCCTATCTGATGAGGAGAAATCTCTTGAATAAAATGACCACCTTCTACTGTCACTTCTTTTTGATTAGGCCATTTTCTGGCAATTTCTCTTTGATTGCCCACCAATATAGATCCAGGTTCTGCATTTATAAATAACTTAGGAATTTTAGTTTCACTCATAAACTTTGCATAATCTTGGCAAATCTTTACAACATTTTCAGGCTCTCCATCAATAGGAATCTGCCGAGGCCAAGTGAGAGTGGGTCTTCTTGATTCACCAGATTCTTTAAAAGGTTTTCTATAATTATTCATTTCTTCTTCAGAAAGTCCTCGATAAACATCACCCGCTAGAACCCTTTCTACAAAAAAGTTTTTTTCTAAAATTAATTCTTCTCCAGCATCACTTCTAAAAGCCTGAAATATATTTCTAGCTGCTTCTGGCCAATCTTCCCAACTGTCAATAGGGCTTGTTATGGCTTCCATATAAATAATGGCTTTAACCTTTTCAGGATTTAAGTTAGCCCAATGAAAACCTAATGCAGAACCCCAGTCATGAATAACAAAAGTAATATTATCTAAGTTTAACTCTTCAAAGAGTTTATAGAGATATTTAGAATGATCTTCAAAGGAGTAACTATTAGGACCTGAATTATCTAATTTATCTGAATCTCCCATACCAATTAGATCTGGTGCTATGATGCGCCCATGCTTCTCTGCATAAGGCATTATATTTCTCCATAAATAGGACGAAGTTGGATTACCATGTTGAAAAATAATAGGGTCACCTTTACCTTTATCTACATAGGCTATCTTTTTCTCATATACTTCTGTAAAAGACTTTTGGTAAGGAAATTCACTTGAAATTTTTTTGGTCATCTTAATTAATTTTTATCAAATTTTAATAGTAAAGCAGGGAAATAAAATAGGTCTAATATTAGAGCTACAAAAAAGGCAAGGGAGGAAAAGAGAGCGAATCCATGCATTGGAACGAAATATGCCCAGAGAAGAACCATGAAGCCACAGATTAATATGAATGTCATAATAATTAGTGGAAATCCTACGGTTTCAAAGCCATAAATAATTGCTTCTTCTTTACTAAAACCTAATGTATTTTTAGCATGTAGATACTTACTTAATAGATGAACTGTAAAGTCTACAACAATTCCAAGGGTTGTTCCCATGCCAAGAGCAGTTAGGAAACTTACTTCTGAAACTAATAAACCCCATATACCAAAGGCAACTCCAATCGGCAAAATATTAGGAATAGTAGTCAGAATGCCAAGTTTAAATGATTTAAAAAATAATATGATTGTTAGTGTAATCATTACCAGGCCTACTGATAAAGCATAAGAGAGGTTTTCTAAAATTACTTGACCCATATACACAAAGATTGCTCTTTGGCCTGTACCTTCTGAGACCATATTTTCTGGCATATTATTGGCCACATATTTATCTACTCTATCAGCAAAACCTTTGTATTCTAAAGAACCCAATTCACTTAATGACGCAGTTATTTTCGTAGAAAGCCTATCTTGACTAATAGAATTATTTAAATCTAGACCAAAAGGTAGTGACATTTCATAGAAGAATAAATACTGAGAGCTTAGGTCTTGATCCTTTGGAATAACGTTCCATTTTTGATCACCTCCATGCAAGGTACTATTTAGTTTCTTCATTGTGGTAGAAAGCGAACTTACATGCAGAACTTCAGGTTGAAGTTCTAGCCATTTTTTAAATTTTTCTACTTCAGCAAGAAAAGTTGGATTAGAGATTGAATCTGTATCAGTAGAAAGTTGGTAATTTACTGGAAACGTTCCACCCAGCCTTTCATTTAGCCACATGGTGTCAGAAGTTAAAGGACTAAATCTTTCTGAATAAAATTCCATCGGACTGTCATTTGTATGATTTAAAGGGATAAAAGAGATTAGGAGAACAGATACAAGAGGTACAACCCAAAATAATCGTTTGGCATGAAGGATGCTAAACTTTCCTATTCTTTTTGCAAAATTTGTATGTTGCTCAGTTCTCTTAGGAGCGCTTACTGCAAAAAAAGAACAGAGAGGAGCAAGTAAGAATATAGTAAAGAAGAAGGCTAATAATACTCCAAAGAAGACACTATTGCCCAACGTTCTTAGGGGTTCAATTGGTGTCAAATTCAAGGAAAGAAAACCTATCGCAGTCGTTATAGATGTTAAGAATAATGGTTGAAGATTCAATTTAAGGCTTTCAAGCATTGATTCTTTAGAGTCCATATCTTTTAATCTGTATTGGAAATAGATACTAAAGAGATGAACACAATCCGCTACTGCTAAAGTTGAAATTAGTATAGGCACCATCATAAAAGGTTGAGTAACTAGTCCGCCATACCATCCTGTTAAACCCATGGCGCTTCCTACACTTGAGACTATTATTATTAAAGATCCTGTTACGGCTGTAATACTTCTCAAGAGGAAATATAATGATACTAAAATTACTATAAAGAGCAGAGGAATTAGAATTGGAAATTGAGCTTTAATAATTCTTGGACTTAAGTATTCTACATAAACCATTCCAGATATCTTAATTTCCAATTCTGGATATTCAACGCGAGTCGTTTCTAAGAGATTTAAAACAGGAGTTACCGTTTCTCCATATTCTTTCTCTACATCTAACCTTGGAGGATCAACGGTAATATTAATAAGAGTTGTTTTTTTATCTTTAGATATAATTGAGCCATAAGCTAAGGGCTCATTTTCAATAAGCGTTTCTTTTTTTGAGATTTCTCCTTTACTCATGGAAAGGGTATCCTCTATAAAAGGTTCTACATATAGATCATCTCCAACTGCTGAAACGTAAGAGTAATTACTTAAAGAATCAACTCTAACTGAGTGAGGAATAGTCCAGGCTTGTTCGGTTAATTTTTCTATGAGATCCAGAGTCCTAGGTTGAAAGATGGTGCCTTCTTTAGATCCTATAGCGATTACCAAGTTGTCTGTGGTTGTAAAAGTATCTTCTACCTCTTTGTGCGCAAGAACAGTACTATGATTTTCAGGGAAAAAGTTATCAATATCTGGTGAAAATTCAATAAATCTAATCCCAGATAGACAAATGCATAGAGTTAATATAGATAAAATTATTAAAATAATTCTAAACTCCATTATTTTGTTTGCTACCCAATTTATCATCCTTGTCTCCTGAGATTAATTTTATAAATAGTATATAAATTCCAATTTGAGGAAATCTTCATCTTGAAAATAATCAAATAAGCCTTGCGGTTCTCTATAAGGGTTAAATGTATTTAATTTCTTTCCTTTAGTAAAGATAACTCCTTCAATAGAAATTTTACAGCAGCTTTTGAGTCTACTAGAGGCTTCAATGAATATATTTTTCTCATTTGTATCTTGATTCCATAAAAGTCCGCTTAGGATTTGAGTATCAGCTATATCATTAAATGTAAGACGAGTTCCAACTGATATAGGGGAATTTTCAATTCTATCATCATGATTAAACTCAGCTATCCATCCTAAATCAATCCTACTTTCAAAGATCCCTATTTGGGTATATTCAACACCAGCAGTGGCAGCAGAGAAACGATCTTCTTGTCCTGATCTTGAAAAACCTTCTAATTTGAATGCCATATTGCCTAGAATATACAAGATCTCAATTCCAGTTTGATCAATCACATTGTATAAAGGTCGAAGCAGAGGTACTTGCTTTGATAAATCTATTTCAAAAAGCGGTTCTCTACTGGTACCCGAGAAATGAGACACAGCATATTCAAAAGCGCTAAAATATTGATTCCAGCGAAAAGCAAAATCGATTCTTTTTTCCTCTGAGTTAGATTCATACAAAGGATTTTCAGTATTTACCAAGATGGGAGCTCTAAGTCTTGCATTTTGTCCGCCAAAGGTTCGTTCTCTAAAGCCTAATAGAGCATAGGCATCAAAAGTTCCATGTAATCCTTCAAAAGAAATATTTATCATGGGTTGCCCAAGTTTATCTTCTCCATCTATATTTTCAACTAAGTCTGTTTGGTTAATTATGTCTACTCGATGTACCGTTTCTGTAACGCCCCAAAAGTCTTTTCTAATTCCAATTTTAGTTTCAAAAATATTTCCCACTATTGTCCAATTTAATTCTTGTATATCAATTATGTCTCTCTCAGAATCTTCCGAATCTTTTCTAAATTTTGACTTAAAAGTAAAACTTTTTTTTGAATCTTCAGACTCAATATATATCTCTGGTGAAAATGATATTGATGAATGAAATTTATCTTGGTCAAAGAATCCTTCTTTGGAGAAATACCTTCCTTCAAAAGAAACTTCTCCCAAGAATTCTCTACCCGAAAAACTATTTTGGCTGAAACTAAGAACTAGGAATGAGAAAACTAGCCTATTTAAAATATTAAATAGGCATTTCATATCATTTCGATCTTTTGAGACTATTCTGTGAGAAGTCTCTTTCAGTAAATCCATTTTGAAAAACCATATCTTCCATCAAAAGAGTCGTACTTTTTTTTGTTTGGTGATTTATCATTTCTATTTCCGAAGGTCTCCAAAATTTGTTGAGGTACTTATTAAAATCTCTAAAGTATTGAGTTTTTAAATGTGAGAATTTTCTATCGAAATGTTCAATTTTTAAAATGAGGTAATTTTCTTTCTCTACCCAAACTCTTTGTTTAGTGTAACCGGAATACGGATCTAATGGAGTTCTTTCTATCAAGTAACAGTCCTTTTCATTTAGCTGTTCTTCTCCTTTATAGCTATATGAGAATTTTTCTATTTCCTGGAATGAAAGGTCCTCTAAAGAAAATTCACTTCCTAAAAAAGGGCCCGATCTATTCTTTGATACGATGCGTTTAACTCGCTTTAGAGCAGGCATATATAGCCATTGGTCATCAGTTTTCATTTTATGTGCATAGCCTAGGACTGCTATCCCTCTGACGTCTCTTGGAGTTTTAAAAACTATTAAGGATTTATCGCCATCACCTTCAACTTCCATAATTTTTGATTGCATAGATCTTTCTGTAATTTGACCTTTCTTATTTTTTAAGAGCATTCTCATGTTGGATCGACTGTCTATGAAACCCGAGGTATTTGCGTCGGCCATAAGCGCTATTTCTAGCCCTCTATTTTCTTCAACAAAGACCTTGAAAGAAGACAATGAGATAATCAGAAAGAGGGTAATATTCTTTTTTAAAGACATTTTTATTTGATTTTTTTTTACAACTGATTTTATGCGTTATAGTTTAACAAATTCTTATTATTTTTTTTATAAAAAACATGGAAGCTATACATCAAGTAGACTCAAAATTAATTTGGCAAAAGGATAAAGACCCTAAAATCAAAGAAGATGAGGTTTTGATTCAAGTTAAAGCTACGGCTGTAAACAGGGCAGATTTAATCCAACGATCAGGCAATTATCCTCCTCCAGAAGGGGCAAGCCCTATTCTAGGATTAGAATGCGCGGGAGTCATTAAAGAAGTTGGAAAAAATACTAAATCTTTTAAAGAAGGTGATGAAGTTTGTGCATTACTAAGCGGAGGTGGCTATGCTGAGATAGTTGCCGTTCCTGAAGGACAAGTTTTAAATATACCAAAGGGTCTGACTTTTAAGGAAGCCGCAGCAATTCCTGAGGTATTTGCAACAGCTTATTCAAATTTGTATATGGAAGGAAGATTATCGGATAACGAAACAGCATTGATCCATGCTGGAGCTAGTGGCGTGGGAACAGCAGCTATTCAAATTTGTAAAGCATTTAAGAATCCATGTTTTGTAACCGCAGGAAATGAAGAGAAGATAGCAAAATGTATCGATCTAGGAGCTTCTGGCGGCCTAGTAAGGTCTTCAGAAGGTTTCGCTGATGATGTTCTTGAATGGACAAATCACACAGGAGTTAATGTTATATTAGATCCAGTTGGAGCAAGCTACATAGAAGATAATTTAAATTGTTTATCCATGGAAGGTAGACTTATCATCATTGGTCTGATGGGGGGAGCGCAAAGTAATTTAAATCTAGGTCAACTATTAATGAAGAGAGCTAGAATATTAGGATCGACATTGCGAGCTCAATCTATTGAATCAAAAGCTAGGATTATGATGCAACTTAAAAAAAATCTTTGGGACTTCATAGAAGATAAAAAAATAAATCCAATTATCGATACTGTTTTTCCTATTGAGAAAGCAGAAAAGGCTCACGAGCTTATTGCAGGAAATCAAACCTTTGGGAAGGTAATTTTAGAGTTATAAATCTAAGTATTTTTTCTGAATGCTAGAGAAATCAAGGTCTTCTAACCCTTGTTCCATAAGTTCTTGATAAAGCTCCCTAGCAAGATCTCCCATAGGAGTTTGTGAGTTAGAGCTTTCAGAAGCTTCTTTGGCGAGACCTAAATCTTTAGACATAAGTTTATTTAGAAAGCCGCCTTCATAGTTTCTGCTTGCTGGAACTCCGTCCATTACTCCTGGAAATGGATTATATACTTCTAATGACCAGTTCCCGCCTGAACTTTTACGCATGATTTCAGAGAGAACACTGGGATCGAGATCGTTTTTAACGCCTAAAGCTATGGCTTCGGCAGTGCCGCACATGTGAATTGCTAAAAGCATATTATTGCAAACCTTAGCAACTTGGCCTGCTCCATTATTGCCTGCATGAAATATATTTTTACCCATCCTTTCTAGAATTGGTTTAGCTTTAGTAACATTGTCTGAGTGGCCACCAACAATGAAAGTAAGACTTGCATTTTGAGCTCCTCCGACACCTCCTGAAACTGGTGCATCGATCATTCTAAGATTTCTTTCCTTAGCTTTATATGCAACTTTCCTTGCAGAATCTGGAGCTATTGTAGAGCAATCAATTATCAAGGTTTCTTTGTCTAGAATTTCTAAGAGACCTTTTTTACCTAGATATAGTGATTCTACATGTTGGCTTGCCGGAAGCATTGTGATGAGAATATCTGCATTTACAGTAGTTGAAGGAGCATCTTTTGCTATTTTTATCCCATTACTTTTTGCAATTTTTATTGCCTCATCCATTAAATCAAATCCGGTGACTTCCATTCCTGATTTTACTAAGTTAGACGCCATTGGACCACCCATATTTCCTAACCCTATAAAACCTATTTTTGTCATATCAATTCCTATTTAAATTATTAAATCATCAAGTGGATTTTTGTTCCAAGCTGGCTTAAGGTGCTCTTCAATCCATGAATTAGGTACATTATCTATCTTCGAGTATTGCCATTTTGGTTGATTATCTTTTTCTATTATCACAGCACGAATTCCTTCAGTAAAATCAGGATGCCTAGTTACTTGTATAGCTAAATCTAATTCAAATTTAAATACCTCTTTAAGTTGCATATGATCTTTAAAGTGACATTGTTCCCAGATAATATGAGCTGAAGTTGGGCTCCCTCCGGCTAATCCTTTTTTTCCTCGTTGAAACCACTTATCATCAATATCATTAGAGAGAATATTATTTGTGACCATGGGAAGGGTTTTCTCATTAGTGAGATCTTGAACTATTTCTAATCTTTGCTCAAGTTGTGGATCTGGAAATCCTAACTTAGATTTAGGCATACTTGCAAAAGACTTGATAAATGAATCTAAAAGTTCATTATTTTTTGTTCGATCATCTGACCAATCTAATTTAGTTAATTCTTGTTCAAATGATTCTTTTCTTGAAATTGAAATATAGTAATCAGTCAGTCCTACCATTTGAGTATCAGCAGCATTAAGTTGTGAGGCAGTAAGCATCATATAAAGCCCAACTCCTTTTGGTAGTTTATTAATGAAGTGAGTAAATCCAACGTCAGGAAATAGTCCTACTCCTATTTCAGGCATGGCAAATCTTGTTCTTTCTGTGCTTAATCTATAATCACAACCAAGCATTATTCCTACACCACCGCCCATAGTGATTCCATCTACCCAACATATGATTGGTTTCAAGTAAGTATGGATTTTATAATCTAATCTATATTCTCTCTCAAAAAAAGCCTCAGCAAAAGGATTAGGCCCTCCTGGTTTTTTTATCATAGACTCATAAAGGGCTCTAATGTCTCCTCCAGCACATAATGCTTTATCTCCTGCACCTTCGATAATTACAGCATTTATTTTATTATTAACTTCCCATGCATCAAGTTGGGGTAATATTTTGTCTACCATGGAGAGAGTAAGTGAGTTTAGGGATTCTGGAGAATTTAAGACTATATGACCTATTTTTGATCCATTTTTAGCTTCTTTCTCAGAAACAAGAACCAGTTCTTTATCAAGCATTTTTCCATTCTGGAGGTCGCTTTTCTAAGAACGCTGCCACTCCTTCAGCTTGATCTTCACTGTCAAACAAGCTTACAAAGGGTTCTTTTTCATAACCATAACTCTTCTTAGAAGTTCGAGCAGAATGAATTAATTTTTTACATGCAGCTACACTTATAGGGCTTTGGTTATTAGATTGAGATGCAAGTTCTAAAGCCAGAGGTAGACTTTCTCCTGATCCAACAACTTCTTCAACTAAACCAATTTTAAGAGCTTGATTTGCATCTAATTGTTCTCCACCTAATATCATTCTTTTAGCCCAACCTTCTCCCACTAATCTAGGTAATTGATGAGTACCTCCTCCACAAGGAAGTAGTCCTACTTTAGGTTCAGGTAAAGCTAGTTTAGAGCTCTCTTCAGCAACTCTAATATCGCAAGCTAGAGCGCATTCTAACCCTCCACCCATTGCAAATCCATTAACAGCTGCTATGGAAAACCCTCTGAATTCACTTAAGGCAGAAAATGCTTTTGCAAATGCTTCGCCCATATCGTTAGCTGCAACTTTTTTGCCCTCATGAAAAACCCGTAAGTCAGCTCCTGCTGAGAAAAATTTGTCTCCTTCTCCAGTGATCACAAGACTAAAAACTTCTCTATTATCATTTAAGGTTTTAATGGTTTCTTCAAGAAACCCTAAACTCTCTAAATCCCAAGTATTAGCTGGAGGATTATTTATGGTAATTAATGCAGTATTATTTTCTATGGAAATTTTTAATTTATTTGACATGATGTTTTATTGGATAATTTGTGTTGCGTCTTCCATTAGCATTCTCCTTCCTATGATCATTTTCATGATCTCATTTGTGCCCTCAAGTATTTGATGTACTCTAACATCTCGGACGTATCTCTCTAATGGATATTCTTGAATATAGCCATAACCTCCAAATATTTGCAAAGCCTCATTACATACATTAAATCCTACATCCGTAGCAAATCTTTTAGCCATAGCTGAGTAAGTTGTCGCCTCTGGGTGGTTATCATCTAATTTTGTTGCTGCTAACCTTACCATTTGTCGTGCAGCTACAAGTTCTGTTGTCATATCAGCAAGTTTAAATTGAAGAGCTTGGAATTCTCCTATTTTTTTTCCGAATTGCTCTCTCTCATTCATGTATTTTTGTGCTTCAGTAAGAGCTGCTTGAGCGGTTCCTATAGAGCATGTTGCGATATTTATTCTGCCCCCATCTAATCCTTTCATAGCTATTTTAAATCCCTCACCTTCTTTTCCAATAAGATTTGAAGAAGAAACTCTTACATCTTGCAGACTAACAATTCGTGTAGGCTGGTTTTTCCATCCCATTTTTTCTTCTTTTTTCCCGTATTCAATGCCTGTGGCATCTGCTGGGACGAGAAAACAAGAAATACCACCAGCTCCCTCTTTTCCCGTTCTAGCCATTAGAACCAGGCAATCAGTTGCACCTGATCCTGATATAAAGGATTTACTTCCATTAATTATGTAAGTATCTCCATCTTTCTTTGCGGTTGTTTTCAAAGAGGCAGCATCAGATCCTGCATTGGCTTCAGTCAGGCAATAAGATGCTAATTTTTTTCCTGAGCATAAGGAAGGAGTCCATTCATTTCTTAATTTTTCGGGTCCAAAATTACTTATCATCCATGTAGCCATATTGTGGATAGTGATAAAAGCAGTTGTACTAGTACATCCCATTGATAGTTGTTCAATTATGATACTGGCATCTAGTCTTCCCAAGGCCATGCCTCCATCTTCTTCTGAGACATACAAAGAACAAAATCCAAGATCTCCAGCTTTTTTGATAACCTCAATAGGGAATTCACTATTTGCATCCCATTCCGCTGCTTTTGGAGCTAATTCTTTCTGCGCAAATTCACTTGCTAAGTTTTGAAAAGCAAGTTGGTCTTCTGATAGGTCAAAATTCATTCTCTATTTAAGCTTAATTGTTAAATTTGCACCTTCACTTTTGCCATCTTCAAACCATCTCTCTGTTACGGTTTTAGTTTCAGTATAAAATCTAACTGCTTGTTTACCATAAGCATGCAGATCTCCATAAAAAGAACCTTTCCATCCTGTAAACGAAAAGAAGGGTAAAGGAACAGGAATAGGTACATTGATTCCAACTTGACCTACTTCTATTTCATGGCGATATTTTCTGGCAGCACTTCCTGAGTTTGTAAATATAGAGGTTCCATTTCCATAAGGGTTTGCATTTACTAGGTCCAAAGCCTCTTGCAAAGTATCTACACAAATACATAAAAGGACTGGTCCAAATATTTCAGTTTTATAGATTGTTGAGTCGATGGTGACATCCGTAAATAAAGTAGGTCCTACCCAATGTCCATCAGGGTAGTCTTTAACAATACAATCACTTCCATCTAGAAGACAAGTGGCTTCTTTTTTACCAGTTTCAATCAGTCCTATTACTCTTTCTTTGGCTTGTTTGCTTATAATAGGTCCATATCCTGATTCAGGATTTTCCCATGGTCCTGGGGATATCTTTGACATTCCTTCTTTTATATCGTTGATCCATTCTTTAGATTCACCTACAAAAACAGCTACACTTATAGCCATACATCTTTGACCAGCAGCTCCAACTGCGGCTCCAATTATATTATCAACTGTTCTATCTTTATGCGCATCTGGCATCACCACCATATGATTTTTTGCTCCGGCAAATGCTTGAACTCTTTTCAGGTGATCAGTTCCAGTTTTATATACATGTTGTCCTACGGGTACTGAACCTACAAATGAGATAGCTTGAATATCTGGATGTGTTAACAAAGCATCAACTTGATCTTTTCCTCCATGGATGATTTGTAAAATCCCTTTAGGAGCTCCAGCCTCTACAAATAATTCAGCCAATAGATTAGGAGTCATTGGGTCTTGTTCAGAAGGTTTCAGTACAAAAGTATTTCCACAAGCTATGGCCATAGGAAACATCCACAATGGAATCATTGCAGGAAAATTAAAGGGCGTAATACCACCACAAACCCCCAAAGGTTGTAAATAGCTATAGGCATCTATTCCTCTAGCAACATTTCCTACAGTTTCTCCCATTAGGAGTGGTGCAATGTTTGAAGCTTGTTCTACAACTTCTATTCCTCTCCATACATCGCCCTTTGAGTCTTCAAAGTTTTTACCATTCTCTTTACTAAGAGTTTCTGCAATATCATCATGATGCTTCTTTAATAAATTTTGATAGGCGATCATAAGTCTAGATCTTTCGGGTGGAGGTACATCCTTCCAGTCATGAAAAGTTCTTTCCGCACTTTTAATAGCTCTATGAGATTCTTCTTCAGTTGCAAATGGAACTTTAGTTAATATTTCTTGTGACGCAGGATTTAATACTTCTAAATGAGTATCAGATTTACTTTGGGTAAATTCTCCTTCTATGAATAGAGGTAAGTTCTCCGACATACTATCTCCTTAATTTTATAGGTAAATTTATATAAATTCTGAAATTGTTAATATTTTATAACTTTTTATAGTGAATCCATACAAATTGAGGTGTCATATAATAAACGAAAGATAAAAAAAACAAACAACTCTGTTTTTTTTGAATAGAATATGCAGTCTTATAATTTATAAAGTTTTAAAAAATAGTTTAGGAGAGAATTATGATAAAAACACGAATAACAGAATTATTAGGGATAGAACATCCTGTCATTCAGGGAGGCATGCAGTGGGTAGGGTATGCGGAATTGGTATCCGCTGTGTCCAACGCTGGAGCTTTAGGTACTCTCACGGCTCTGACTCAGCCCACTCCTGAAGCTTTGACTAAAGAGATTGCTAAAACAAAAGAAATGACAGATAAGCCTTTCGCAGTTAATTTAACAATCTTACCTGCAATAAATCCTCCCCCTTATGAGGAATATGCTGAAGCTATAGTAGGTTCTGGTATACAAATTGTTGAAACTGCAGGTAGGAGCCCTGAACCATTTATGCCCCTCTTTAAAGAATATGGTGTAAAAGTAATTCATAAATGTACTTCCGTTAGGCACGCCTTGAAAGCTGAAAAGGTTGGAGTAGATGCAGTAACTATTGATGGATTTGAATGTGCTGGTCACCCAGGAGAAGATGATATACCTTCACTAGTACTTTTACCTCAAGCAGCTGAAGCCTTAACTATTCCAGTTTCCGGATGCGGAGGGTTCAGTGATGGCAAAAGTTTAGTTGCTGCATTAGCGTTGGGAGGCGAAGCCATAGTCATGGGTACTAGATTTATGGCAACACAAGAATGTTTAATACATCAAAATGTAAAAGAGAAAATGCAAGAAGCAGATGAGCTTTCAACTAACCTTATGTTTAGAACTATGCACAATACGGCAAGGGTTTTTAAGAATTCAGTTTCTGATGAAGTAGTTGAGATAGAATCTACTGGAAGCGCAGTATTTGAAGATGTTAAAGATTTAGTGGCAGGCCAAAGAGGTAGAGTGGTTTTTGATGAAGGGGATCTTGAGCACGGTATCTGGTCTGCTGGAATTTCTGTAGGGAGGGTAAAAGATATTTTATCTTGTAAAGATATGGTTAGTCGTATTATTGAAGATGCTGAAGGAATAATTAATGGAAGATTGAACAAAGTTCAAGCCTAGTTAGAGGTATTAAAATGTCATATGAAACATTAATTTTCAAAAAAAAAGATGGCTTGGCCGAACTAACTTTAAATCGCCCAAAAGCAGCAAATTCTATCAATGTGCTAATGTCTGAAGAACTTTTAGATGTTTCTATTAAGTGCAGGCATGATAAATCTATCAGGGCGATGTTGTTAACTGCTAAAGGAAAAATGTTTTCAGCTGGGGGGGATTTAGCTAGTTTTGCAAAGGAAGGTAAAAATATATCAAATTTATTGAGTTACATGACGCATCAACTTCACGGAGCGTTCTTTAATTTCTCATCTATGAGAGCTCCTACTGTAGTGTCTATTAATGGAACAGCAGCTGGTGCAGGGATGAGCTTAGCTTGTTTAGGTGATATTTCATATTGTGCTGAGTCTGCTAAATTTACAATGGCATATACTGGTGCAGGGTTATCTCCAGATGGAACATCTACTTATTTTTTACCAAAACTTATAGGTATAAGAAAGACAAAAGAGTTAATGCTGACGAATAGATTATTAAGTGCTGCAGAAGCATGTGATTGGGGATTAGTTAATGAAGTGTTTGCAGATGATAAAGTTTATGAATCATCTAAAAAATTAGCTATTAAACTTTGTGAAGGGCCAACAGATGCTTTTGGGGCTGTGAAATCTTTATTGAATGAGTCCTATCAAAATTCTTTGCCAACTCAAGTAGAATTAGAAGGAATGCATATAGCTAATTTAGCTTCTGGAGTTGATGCCCAAGAGGGAATTACAGCCTTTTTAGAAAAAAGAAAACCTAATTTTAAAGGATAGAATATGCCTAAATTTGCCAAGGAATTATATGAATCTAGGCCAGAAGAATGGGCCTTAAGATTTAAGGATAAGACTATGAATTGGTCTGATGTTGACCTAACTTTAAATAGAGTTGCAAATGGTCTGCAAGAAATAGATTTAGGTCCTGAAAGGAGAATAGCCGTATTTGCTGAAAATTCTATGGAAACAGCAATGGCTAATTTAGGTGGTTTAATAGGAGGAGCTTCAGTAGTCCCAGTTAATTTTCATCTTACTTCTGAAGAGGTAGCTTACATTTTAGAAAACTCAGGAGCTAGGGTTATATTTGTTGGCCCTGAAACTAAGAAAATAGGATTAGATGCTGCTAAATTAGCTGGAGTGAGTTTAGTTGTAGGGTGGGGGCTCATAGAGAAAGAAGAAGGAATTCTGAGTTGGGAAGAATGGCTTTTAGGTTGCAGTGATAAAGAGCCTCGTATGGATTTAAAACCTCTACCCAATTTACTTTATACATCTGGTACTACCGGAAGGCCTAAAGGAACTAATCTACCTCCAACTATGTTTGCAGCTGGAGAAACTATTGAGGATCATCTTGAGAATCTTAAATTAAGTCCTAATGTTGGTCTTGGACCGCACCTTGTAGTTGGTCCAATGTATCATACAGGACCTTTATCTGGTGCAAGGTTACTAGCAGCTGGAGTCAATTCAGTTATTTTAGGAAAGTTTGATGCAGAAGCAACATTAGAGGCAATAGATAAATATAAAACTGGAACCACAATCATGGTACCAACTCATTTTGTAAGACTATTAGCCTTGCCTCAAGAAGTAAAAGATAAATATGATACATCCTCTATGGTGTCTATAGCTCATACAGGAGCAAATTGTCCAGTTGATACAAAGATCAGCATGATTAATTGGTTTGGTCCAGTTTTTAGAGATGCTTATGGAGCTAGTGAAGTTGGAACAACCTGCAGTTTAGATTCGGAAGAATTTCTAAAATATCCTGGATCAGTTGGGAAAGCCGTAGAACCCTTCACTGCAATAATTCTAGATGACGACGGAAAAGAATTACCAACTAACGAAGAAGGAAAGCTCTATTTCAAGGACTCAACAGGTAGAGGTATTATTTATCATAATGATCCTGAGAAATCTAAAGCAGCTCACATTGCTCCAGGAATATTCACACTGGGTGAAATAGCATATATGAATGAAGAAGGGTATGTTTTTTTAACAGACAGATTTAGTGATATGGTTGTATCCGGTGGTGCTAATATTTATCCTGCAGAGGCAGAACAAGTATTGATTGAACATCCTTACGTAATGGATGTTGCATGCATAGGAGTACCAAACAAAGAAATGGGAGAGGAATTGAAAGCACTTATTATAGTGGACCCATCTCAAGTTAAAACCTCTGAAAAGGAATTAATAGATTGGTCCAGAGATAAGATATCTCACTATAAATGCCCTAGAAGTGTTGAGTTTGTTAAAGATTTAGGAAGAAATACTATGGGTAAGATTAATAAGAGAAAGTTAAAAGCACCTTATTGGGAGTAATTAACTACCATGAATTTATAATGTTTTTTATTTCTTCAACAATTTTTAATGGCTGATCAAGAATGACATGATGTTGAGCGTTATCAATACAAATCATCTTCGTTTTAGAATCTATATGTTGCTTTATATAGTTAATTATTTCCTCTGTCATTAATACACTATTAGCTCCATAGATTATACCTAAAGGGTATTTAAGGCTAAATGCAACGTCTCTTCTGGGCCTTTCAAAAACTAATTTCTCAAATAAAGTATCATCAAATTTCCATTCATAGCCATTTTCTACTTTTTGAACGGACCATTTGGCTATGTAATCAATAATATATTGATTTTCACAGGTTTGATCAGGAGCCAATCTAAATCTATCTAAAATTGATTCCAAGGTAGGGTAGGTCTTTCTTCTTCGAATAGGATAACTATGCTCATGTTGACTGTAGTCATAATCTGGGGGTCGAATAGGAGAATCAATCATGATTATCCCTCTAATTTTATCTTGTGATAAATAGCCAGCTGCGGCACTCATAAAGCCTCCTAGGCTATGACCGCAGATTACTGGGGGGCTAGGTCTTTTATCAAAGAAATTAGCATCTTTAGCAACCGAGAGTATTTCATTTCCAAAAATTTCAGCTTTATATTCTTTTCTATGACTACTTTCGCCCATTCCACTAAGATCAATTGCAACTACCTCAAATAAATCTAAGAAATTAGGAGCGATAAAATCCCACCAATGTGAATGTGAGCCACTTCCATGCACAAGTAATAGTCCAGGGTTTTTTTTATTACCCCATTTTTGGTAATAAATATTTGCCCCATCTACTTTGATTGAGTGTTCTGTCTTTGGTACTTCCAGAGATTTAGTAAACCATTTAGGTGGAGTTAGATTCATTTTTTAACTATTAGTAATTTTTATTTATAGTGAAGAAGTCATTCTTCTAGCATAATGTTGGTTTAATCTTTTCCTTGAAAGTTTAAAAAGTTTTCAATTCTAAACTAAAATTAAAATAAAGGTTATGAAAGATCCATTGAAAGGTGTAAAACATGAATTAGCAGATCCAAATGAAAAGGCTTCAGAACCAAAGCCAGCTGCTACAGTTATACTAGCGAGAGATGCTTCAGATGAAGGGATAGAAGTTTTCCTTATGGAAAGAGCTTCTTCAACAAACTTTGGAGGGGCATATGTTTTCCCAGGAGGTAAAGTTGATTTTGATGATAGTGTAGATGGTGTAGATGAGATAATTCATGGTTTAACAGATCAAGAAGCTTCAAAAATTTTGGGCTTGGAATCAGGAGGATTATCTTATTGGGTTGCATGCATAAGAGAATGTTTTGAAGAAGCAGGGATCCTGCTTGCTTATGACACGAATCATAATAATCTTAATTTTAAAGATCAGGATTTAAAAGAAAGGTTTATCAATTACAGGGACAGGTTAAATAAAAGAGAATCTGTTCTCAAAGAAATGTGTAAAAAGGAGCAAATTACTCTTTCCGCTGATAGGTTAGCTTATGTATCACACTGGGTTACTCCAAAAATAGAAAAGAAAAGATATACTACAAGGTTTTTTATAGCACAGGCACCTCAAAACCAAGAAGCCGTTCATGATGGAAAAGAGAGTATAAATAGTTTATGGATTAAGCCTGAGGATGCCTTAAAGAGATGGAAAGAAAGAAAGATATTATTAATTATGCCAACCATAAAAAGCTTAGAGATGATATGTGGTTTTAATTCAACTCAGGAACTTTTAGAAAACAAACAAAATTTAGATCCTGGATATATAACTACAATAGAACCAAAATTCTTTATGGAAAATGGAAAATTAGTAGGACTTTTACCTGGAGAACCTGGATATGAGGATCATTAATAATGAGTCTTGAAGCAGATAAGATAGAAATCATCTCACCTTCTGTAAGGAGAATTACAGCTGGAAATTCTAGTGTATTTACTGGCCCTGGAACAAACACCTATCTTATAGGAATAGACAAAGTTACTGTATTGGATCCGGGACCAGCTATACAGGATCATATTGAAGCAATTGCTAAATGTTCAGGGAAAATAGAACAAATCATAGTGACACACACTCATCCAGATCATTCTCCTGGAGTTAAGCTTCTTCAGGATATTCTAGATATCCCTGCTTTTGGACTAATTACTGAACGCAGCAAGAACCAAGATTTGACTTTTAATCCAGATGTCATGCTAAACCATGGTGAAATTATTAATGTTGAGAATAATAAATTAGAAGTCATTCATACGCCTGGCCATGCTTCTAATCATTTATGCTATTTATTAGAAGAAGAAGGCATGATCTTCACAGGAGATCATATTATGAATGGTTCAACTGTTGTTATATCTCCGCCTGATGGAAATATGAGACAATATCTTGAATCTCTGGATATGCTTAAGAATTATGATTTGAAAAGCATAGCTCCAGGGCATGGAGAAGTATTGAAAGATCCTCAATCCGTGGTCCAATGGATAATTAAACATAGACTAGATAGAGAAAATAAAGTTTTAAGTGCAATAAAACTCAAGGGTCATGGTAATGCAGATTCCTTAGTAGAAGAAGTTTATAAAGATGTTAGTTCCGCCTTGTTCCCTATTGCTAAATGGTCTTTAAACGCCCACTTAATTAAATTATATGAAGATGGTGTTCTTTCTAGGGAAGACAAAACTTATAAATATATTACTTAAAAGTTATTCCTGTACCGCCAATTCCACAGTATCCATCAGGATTTTTTGCTAAATACTGTTGATGATAGTGCTCTGCATAATAAAATTCCGAAGCATCATTTATTTCAGTAGTTATTTTTCCCATACCTGATTTAGTCAGCTCCACTTGATAAGATTCTTTAGATTGGAGGGCTAAATAATTTTGTTCTTTATCAAAACAATAGATCCCAGACCTATATTGAGTACCAGAATCATTACCTTGCCTCATCCCTTGAGTAGGGTTATGACCCTCCCAGAAGTGAATTAAAAGCTCTTCAAAAGATACATCATTAGGATTATATACAATCAATGCAACCTCATTATGACCAGTTCTACCAGTACATACTTCATTATAAGTTGGGTTAGGAGTTAACCCATCTGAATAACCTACCATAGTAGAAAATACTCCATTTAATTGCCAAAATATTTTTTCTACTCCCCAAAAACACCCCATCCCAAACATAGCTTTTTTCATTTCACTTGGAAAGGGTTCTACCATCGTTGTGCCAGTTATAAAATGCTCATTTGGAACTTCAATTTTTTCTTTTCTTCCAGGTAAAGCTTCTGATTGGGAGGGTAAAATAGATTTCTTATTTATTAGATCAATTAATGACATTATTCTTTCTTTCGGTTATAAGTTCTTGAACAACACTGGGGTCTGCTAGTGTAGAAATATCTCCAAGTTCTTTTATATCATTGGAGGCAATCTTTCTAAGTATTCTTCTCATGATTTTCCCAGATCTAGTTTTTGGAAGACCAGGAGCCCATTGAATTATATCAGGCTTAGCTATAGCACCAATCTCATTTTTAACTAATTCTATGAGTGCCTCTTTTATCTCTTCAGAAGGGTCAACACCATTCATAAGAGTTACATAACAATAAATCCCTTGACCTTTAATATTATGATCATATCCAACTACAGCAGATTCTGCTACGTTTGGATGAAGCACAAGAGAACTTTCTATTTCTGCAGTACCTAACCTGTGCCCGGAAACATTAAGGACGTCATCTACTCTACCTGTAATCCAGTAATATCCATCTTTATCTCTTCTAGCTCCATCTCCAGTAGTGTAATAACCAGGGTTCAAAGAGAAATATGTATCTAAGCATCTTTCATGATCATCATATACTGTTCTTATTTGAGATGGCCAACTTCTTTTTATAACGAGATTGCCTTCTCCTTGGCCTTTTATTTCATGTCCTTCTTCATCTAAAAGAGCTGGTTCAACTCCAAAAAAAGGTAATGTTGCGCTACCAGGTTTAAGATCAGTTACACCAGCGATTGGAGAAATCATAATCCCTCCCGTTTCAGTTTGCCACCATGTATCTATTATTGGGCATCTGCTATTCCCGACTACTTGATAATACCATTCCCATGCTTCTGGATTTATAGGCTCTCCAACTGAGCCAAGTAATTTTAGGGATTCCCTTGAAGTGCAATTCACAAATTCATTACCCTGTGCCATTAGGGCTCTTAAGGCAGTTGGAGCAGTATAAAAAATATTTACTTTATGTTTATCAATTATATTCCAGAATCTAGAGGCATCAGGATAGGTAGGTATACCTTCAAACATAAGTGAGGTTGCACAATTGGATAATGGTCCGTAGACAATATATGAATGCCCTGTTATCCAGCCGACGTCAGCTGTACACCAATATATATCTTGTTCTTGATAATTAAAGATGATTTGATGAGTCATTGCAGCTTGTAGCAAATAACCCCCGGTAGTATGTAGAACACCTTTAGGTTTACCTGTTGAGCCAGAAGTATAAAGAATAAAGAGGGGATCCTCTGAACTCATTGGCTCAGGTTCGCAAAAATCATCCACTTCTTTAATAATTTCTTCGTATATCAGATCTCTGTTCTTTGTTAGATTTACCTTAGATTTAGTTCTAGAGATTACAATTACTGAATGAACATTTGGACAGGTTTCAAGGGCTTTATCAACGTTATCTTTTAAAGGTATTTTTTTTGATCCTCTTACACCTTCATTAGCTGTAATAACTGCAGAACAATTACTATCTAAGATTCTATCTTTTAAGGCTTCAGGTGAAAATCCACCAAATACAACTGAGTGGATTGCTCCTATCCTTGCACAAGCAAGCATTGCATAAGTAGCTTCTGGAATCATAGGCATGTAAATACAAACAGTATCGCCTTTATTGATTCCACTCTTCTTTAAAGCATTGCTAAATCTACAGACAGATTTATGTAACTCATTATAGGTAATTTCTTTGGAATCATTAGGATTATCTCCTTCCCAGATGATAGCTACTTTTGAACCATTTTTACTTAGATGTCTATCAATACAATTAACTGACGCATTAATTTTTCCATCCTTAAACCATTCAAATTCACCATTATTAAAGTCTGATTTACATATTGATTTAGGTATTTTTTCCCATGTTAAATATTTTGTTAGTTGTTCCTGCCAAAACTTTTTTGGCTCCCTTAAAGAATGATCATAAAGGCTCTTGTAAGATTCTTTATCAAGAGAATTATTTTTATATACGGAATTATTTTGAATATATATTTTTTCTTTTGACATATTTAGATAAGGCTTGGGCTTGGATTAAAGTACATTCTTCTTCCCGTCGGATCATTATAAAACTCCATAATTTTCCCTAGTAACAAGATGAAGTCATCTTCTTTAGTGGCAAAATTTATAAATTCAGAATTAACAATCAAGACAAGAGATCTTTCATAGTTTAAAAAGAATTTTTTATAGGCTTCATTTAAGCTTTCAAGGTAATTGTAATCAATACTCTTTTCCATCTCAACGCCCCTACTTTTTACTCTTCTATATAAAGTTTTTGTTTCAGCTTGCAAATAAATCACTATATCTGGAATAGGAAGTTCAATGGATAAATAATCATAAATTTGGTTGTACAAACTTAACTCATGTTCGTCTAGGGTTAATTCAGCAAATAATTTGTCCTTTTCTAGCAAGAAGTCAGATATCTTAACAGGATTAAAGATATCCTCCTGTTTCAATTCTTCAGACTCTTTAACTCTTTGGAATAAAAAAAATAATTGAGTAGCCAAGGCAGATTTCTTAGGATTTTTATAAAAATCTACTAAAAAAGGGTTGTCATTTGGCTTTTCTAAAAAAGTATCATATCCAAAATAATCAGCTAATAATTTAGTTAATGTAGTTTTTCCAACTCCTATCGGTCCTTCTACAGAAATAAACTTTGGCTTTTTTTTAAATTCATCAAGGTTTACTTTCCTCGGCATCTTTGCTTCTCAAATAAAATTATTTACTGGGTCAATACTATATCCTTTTTAATGTAAAAATTTGTTATTAGTGTGTATTTTAGTTCCAAACTTCTTGGATCTTTCAATCATTTTTTTTCTTTTTTTAAAACTAGAAAATTGAAAAGACTCCCACCAATGTCCTATATCATCAAGGTTAAGACCAGCTAATTCTCTATTTATTAAAAAATCAAAACCAGCCCTAAACTTCTTTTGCTCTATGAGTCTATGGGCGCTCTGGCTATTTGTTTTCATTAATTTTATTTGTAGAGCCCAGATCTGAAATATGGAATCTTTCATATTTTTCGGGATAAAGCAAAAGTTAGATTGCTCTTCTAGCAAATAGATTGCATGGAGTCTTAATTCAGTATATTTGACCTGATGAGTGTTTATTTCACCAAAACTTTTTACTAATCCCGGCCAAAGTAATGTAGCTATGAGAAAAGGCAAAATAACAGTCTTATTTTCCTGCACGCGTTTATCAGTTCCTTTTAATGATATTTCTATAAAATTTTTAAAGTAATCATTATTAGATTTAATGTTTGTTTTTAAAGAAGGAAATAGGTACTTCAAAATGTTTAGATCTTCTAGATAAAGATAATTCTTATAACTATTTCCAAAAAGAAATAATTTATTTATTTCATCTAATCTTCTAGCAGGAGGCACGTTAAGAATTAGAAATCCTAAATTAGATATTTTTTTTTCAATAGATTTTTCTAATTTTAAATTTAATTTAGAAGAAAATCTGACAGCTCTTAACATTCGAACTGGATCCTCTTTAAATCTATTATCAATATTGCCTAAGACTCTAATCTTTTTATTTCTAATGTCCTTATATCCTCCAGTAAAATCTATTATTTCTTGAGTAGCAATATCATAAAATAATGAATTCATTGTAAAATCTCTTCTAAAGGCATCCTCATATGCATTTCCATAATGGTTATCATCAAGAATCATGCCTTCTTTAGTTTGAGATTTATTAGGTTTTTCTGATCTAAAAGTAGCAACTTCTATAAAGTTTCTTCCACTTCTAACATGGACTAGTTTAAACCTTCTTCCTATAATTCTACTCCTAGGGATAAGTTTTTTGATCTTTTCAGGGCTTGCACTCGTTGCAATATCAAAATCCTTAGGCTTTACTTGAAGTAGCTGGTCTCTTATACAGCCCCCAACCAAATAAGCTTCATGGCCATTCTTTTTTAAAGTTACTATTACTTTTCTAATGTTTTTTGGAACAAATGAAGGATCAATCTTGTGTGTAGATATTTGGATTTTTTCCGGAGAAAGATTAGTGGTTATCAAAAGATCATAAAAACAAAACCTTTATCCAAAATTTTGCCTTTCTTTTATTTCTTCAAGAGTTTTACAGTCTATGCACCTTGTAGCAGTAGGTCTGGCTTCAAGTCTTCTAATGCCTATTTCTATTCCGCAAGATCTACAATATCCATAATCAGATGCTTTAAGTTCTTCAATGGATTGTTCTATTTTAGCCAAAAGCTTTCTTTCCCTTTCCCTAGTTCTTAGCTCCAAGGTAAATTCTTCTTCTTGGGAGGCTCTATCTGACTGATCTGGAAAATTTGTAGGACTTTTTTGCAAATTTTGTGCTGTTTTATCTTGCTCTATTAATAATAGAGATTTCCAAGAATTCAATATTTTATCAAAATGACTTTTTTGTCTCTTATTCATATACCTCTCGTTCTTTCTTAATTTCAGAGGTTCAAGAGATGCTAAGAATTCATCTTCGCCTGAGTATTTATTTTTTGTAATATTAGAAATCGAAGGCTTTGCTCTTTTTTGCGCAACTACCTTTGATTTTTTTGATACTACTTTTGGTTTTTTAGCAACTGCCTTAAGTTTTTTCGCAACAGCTGTGGGGTTTTTTTTCGCAGCTTTGCTTTTTTTTGTCGCTACTTTAGTTTTTTTCTTTGTTGGCATATTATTATTTTTAAAAGTTAACTATATAAAAAGTGGCGGGAATTTATCAGTTTATTTTTTTTTTATCCACACTTTTTTAAATTAATTTATTTTTTCATTAAAAAGAATATGACTCTTTTAATTTCAAGTAGTCCGCTTTCTTAAGTCTAGGACCAAAATGTTCAACTTGCTTAGAGGCAGCGTAACATCCAAATTTGGCTGACTCTATAGGTCCTAATTCTTGAGACAGAGAATATAAAACAGCACCAGCAAACATATCTCCTGCGCCATTTGAATCTATTGCGTTGGCTTTGACAGCATCAATTTCTAAAAAGTATTTTCCATCCCAAACAGACGCACCATTTTCTCCTTTTGTAATAAAAATATTAGCAGCCCGTTTACTTATTACTTTTTTGGCATTGTCTAGACTGTTAGAGCTGGTAAAAGCCATCGCTTCTTTTTCATTACAAAAGATGATGTCAATATCAGACATGATTATTTCTTGTATTCTGTCATAAAAAGCAGAAACAATATTATGATCCGAAAGAGAAAAAGCTATTTTTGTATCATTTTCTTTTGCTAATTTAATAGCTTCTATGCAAGCTTTAAAAGCCGAATCTGATGTAACTAGATATCCTTCAATTAGAAGGAATTTAGAATTTCTTATCCCTGATATATCAATATCTTTAATGCTCAGAGATTCACTTACCCCTAGACAAGTACACATTGTTCTTTCTGTATCTGGAGTCACCATAATTATACTTTGACCAGTAGGCTCGGAGTTATCTTTACAAAGGATATTATTTGTAACTTCATTTTCTTCTAAATTTGTTATATAAAAATTTCCAAGATCGTCATTTGATACTTTGCAGGAATAATGACATTTAGCTCCAAATGAGGATGCAGCTATTATTGAATTAGTAGCTGAGCCTCCACAGGCCTTTATACTTTTTAGGTTATGGGTACTCAGAGCTTCAATAAGTTCTTTTTGACCCTCAGCATCCTTTAAGGTCATTGAACCAAAATCTATTCCTAGGTTTTTAATAATTGGAGTGAATTCTTCATTAATTTTGAATTGGAGATCCACAATAGCGTGACCTAGTCCTGTAATATCTATACTCATGATTATATGTTTTGTTGAAGTTTAAAAATGATCTTAGACTATGCACAAATTTTTTAAGTCGTTTATTATTGCACAGTGAATTTAATTAACTCTAACATAAAAAAGATACTCATAACTATTGTCGTCTTAGCAGTATTTATTTCTATCTTATTTTTGAGCGTTTTAGATATTAAAGTAAGGGATAAATTTGAGACAGCTTTATGGACTATTCCTGCTAAGGTTTACGCAAGGTCTCTGGATATATCAGAGGGAACTTATTTAAATAAGAATATTTTTGTTAAAGAGCTTGAAATTATTGGATATAAAAAGACATATGCGGCTTCAAGTCCTGGAGATTATTCAATAAAAAATCGTAAAGTAGAAGTTTTCTTAAAAGGTTTCGATAATCAATATAAAAAACAAGATAAAGGAAAATTCATAATAGCCTTTTCTAAGAAAGGTAAGGTTCTTTCAATAAAAAGAGAAGATGGAATCTTTGTAGATTTTATTTCATTAGAACCATTAGCTATAGGAGGAATGTATCCATCTCATATGGAAGATAGAATGCCTTTAGAATGGTCAGATGTTCCTCAAGAATTAATAGATATAATTGTTTCCGTTGAAGATCAAGACTTTTTTAATCATAAAGGCTTCTCTTTTAAAGCCATAACTAGGGCACTTTTTAGAAATCTACGCGCCACAAGCGTTGTTGAGGGAGGAAGTACAATAACTCAACAATTAACTAAAAGCTTATTCTTTTCCCCAGAGCAAACTTTAACTAGAAAAATCATGGAACTTATTGTTTCTCTACTAATAGAGATTCATTATTCTAAAGAAGAAATCCTATTAGCTTATATCAACGATGTTCACCTTTCTCAGGTAGGTAATAGATCTATAAATGGATTTGGTCTTGCTTCAGAACATTTCTTTGGAACTTCAATCAAGTCTCTAGATTTAGATCAGATGGCACTTTTAGTAGGAATGCTGAAAGGGCCATCTATATATAATCCTAGGAGGTTTCCCGAAAGGGCAAAAAAAAGGCGAGATTTAGTTTTGTCTATTTTAAATAAAAGTGATGTATTTTCTACAAAGCGAATAGAACTAGAGTTAAGTAAGCCTATATCTGTAATAAGACCTAGATATGGGAGTAAAACGAAATATCCGGCTTTTCAAGATCTAGTAAGGCTTGATTTGAGGAATCAGTTCTCAGATAAAGAGCTAAGAGTAAATGGACTCCAGGTACACACTAATATTGAGCCAGTAACTCAAGAGATTGCTCAAAAGAACTTAACTCTTACATTAAAAGAATTAAATCAGAAATATAAACAAAATTTAAATGATTTGCAGTCCGCGGTAGTTATTATAAAAGTTGGTTCAGGAGAAATTGTGTCTCTAGTTGGTAGTTCAAACCCAAATAATTTTGGATTTAATAGAGCTCTTAACGCTTTTCGGCCAATGGGTTCTTTAATGAAGCCAGTAGTTTATTTAGCGGCATTAAAGAGACACGATCAGTATAACCTTAATACTATTATTGATGACTCAAAGTTAATAGTTAGCCTTCCTGAAGGAGGTGCTTGGGAACCAAATAATTTTGATGGAGAGTTTCATGGCAAAATCCCAATGCATGAAGCTTTATGGCAATCTTATAATATTGCTACTGCAAGAATAGGTATGGATATAGGAGTAGATGTTGTCTTGGAAGATCTTTATGAACTTGGGTATACAAAGAAAAAGATTCCTTTGCCATCTTATTTGATCGGTTCTATAGAAATGTCTCCTTTAGAAATAGCTGAAATTTACCAAACCTTAGCTTCAGATGGTTTCCATACAGAATTAAGGGCAGTTAGTTATGTCTCAGATTTAAATAATAATAATATTTGGGTTAATCAACTTAAATTGCAACAGAGATTTAGGTCGGAGGATATTCATTTATTAAAGTTTCCTCTAAGACAATTATTTGAAAGAGGAACTGCTAGAGGCTATTCTAAAGATATATTGGATAAGTGGAATGCGGGTGGAAAGACGGGAACTTCAAATGATCAAAGAGATAGCTGGTTTGCAGGTTATGCAGGAGATTATTTGGTTATTGTCTGGTTGGGTTTTGATGATAATAGAAAAACTCCTCTTACAGGTAGATCTGGTGCACTTCAGGTTTGGAAGGCAATTATTGAAGATCTAAATCCTCTAGCGCAAAGGAGTGCTATACCTAAGAGAATAAAATATTTATGGGTGAATATAAAAGATGGACTTTTGAGCGGAGAAAATTGTAAGAATTCTGTTTATATGCCTTTCATAAGTGGATTCGAACCAAAAAGAGTATCACTAAAATCAAAAAATTGTATGAATGTTTTAATGCCTTACAAAACTAAGATTTATAAAAAAATTAATAAGATAATGGATGGGTTGAGTGAAAATTAAAATTCTCATATTTCTTGTTTATATTATATTTTCAATAGGTTGTGCCATATCTAATCAAAAAATAGATCTTAGAGAATCTGAGAGCATTATTGATTTTGCAGAGGATCTAA
This sequence comes from SAR86 cluster bacterium, assembly GCA_029268615.1. Classification (NCBI taxonomy): domain Bacteria; kingdom Pseudomonadati; phylum Pseudomonadota; class Gammaproteobacteria; species SAR86 cluster bacterium. The sequence continues at coordinate 79,981 of JAQWNM010000015.1, forward strand.
AAGGTCTGCTTGCAGATAAGAGAAGCCTCAGAAAAGAAGTTAAAAATATTAATGCAAAAAAACCTGCCGTTCAAAGGATTGTCTTTTTAGCGGATAAATTGTGGTCAGATGGAAATGAAATAGATGCAGTCCTTTCACTAGAGAGAGCTTTAAGGATTGCAAAAGATGAACCCTCTATATATTTAAGACTTGCACATATAAGACTAGAAGAAGGATTTTTAGAAGAATCAAAAAGTTTTGCCTCTAAAGGTTTGATGATCTCAGATATATCATCATGGGAAAGAGTTTTATTAACCATATATTTAAATATAGACAGTTAAAAATTTTGAATAAAAAACTTAGCAGATTTTGTTAAATCAGTATTTTTATACAAAGATGAACATATGGCAGCCATAGAAGCTGATGAACCTTTTATTTTACCAATATTTTTTTTATTTATTCCACCTATAGCCGCTATCGGAAGATCAATTTTCATTGCTATTTGATTTAATCTTTTTAAGGAAGACGAAGAAACATTAACTTTAGTATCAGTCTTAAAGATGCTCCCAATAGCTATATAGTTTGCTCCATTATTTTGGGCTTCAATAGCAAGAGATAGACTGTCATTACAAGAAATGCCTATTATGTATTTTTTACCTAATATTCTTCTTGCTTTTGAGCACCCAACATCATTTTGTCCCAGATGTATGCCATCTGACTGAATTTCCTGTGCAAGTTTCAAATCGTCATTTATGATAAATAGAACTTGGTAAGCTTTACATAAATCCTTTAAAGATTTTGCAAGATTAAAGGCATCCTTGTTTTTAAGATGTTTATTTCTAAATTGTAGTATCTTTACTCCAGATTTGAGCAGTATTTTTGTCTTGAGTAGTATTGCATCTTCTTGAATATCATCTGGTGTTATTGCATATATACCTTGCAAAAGATTTATTCTATTGATGTTGATACCCTCCTCAGGATTCTCTGTCCTTTACCAAGCTCAAAAGAGTCTTTCATTGAATATTTAACAAATTTCAAAGCAAGATCTATAGACTTTTCTAGGTTATTTTTTTGTGCAAGAAAAGCAGATATTCCAGCTGCTAAAGTGCACCCAGTTCCATGGTAATTTTTAGGACTTCTTTTTATAGACCATTGTTTAGATAATTTATTTGATAGATATAATTGATTAATAATTCTATTTTCTTTTGGGTGAATATCTTTTAGTAATATATTTTTAGAATTAATTGAAAATGTCCAATCTGGATTTTGTAAATTAATTCCTTTGCTAAATTTTATAGCTTCATCAGCATTAGGAGTAATCAAATAACTTAAAGGAAATATTTCTTCTTTGATTTTTTTTTGTAATTTTGAATGAGTGAGCTTCCCCCCCATTGATGCAGATATAATTGGGTCTAAGATAACTTTTTTTTTGATTTTTTTTAAGATTTTTATGATTTCATTAGCAATATTGATACTTCCTATAGCGCCAATTTTTATATAATCAATATTTACATCTGATATTAATAAGTTAGCTTGCTCTTTAAAAAAATTTGAATCTACTGGAATAAGATTTTTGAATTCATAAGTGTTTTGAGATGTTAAACAAGTTATTAAAGTCACAGGATGACAATTCAGTGACTTGATAGTTTCAATATCTGCTTGAATTCCTGCTCCTCCTGTAGGGTCATGTCCGCCTATAACAAGAATAGTAGGAATATTAGGAATATTAGATTGCATCTTTATTTTTTTCTTTATTGATCATGTCTTATAATCTATTTAACTCTAATTATACTTGCAGAAATATTATTATCATGAGAAAAGCAATAAAAACTGGAATAATAGGCGGTTCTGGATATACAGGAGAAGAATTAATACGTTTAATTTCAGCCCATTCGGAAGCAGAATTGCAAGCGATAAGTTCAAGAGATCATTTTGGTAAAGAAATTAAAGAGATTTATCCAAATATCAAGAATTTACCAAATATTTGTTTTTGTAAACCAGAAGTTAACAGTTTCTTAGATTGTGATGTTATCTTTTTTGCTACTCCTCACGGGTTTTCAATGAATTTGGTTAAGAAATTTTTAGCAGAAAATATTAAAATTATTGATCTATCTGCGGACTTTAGAATAAAAGATTCTGAAGTTTGGGAGAAGTGGTATGGAATGCCTCATGCAGACGTTGAGTCCTTAAAAGAATCTGTTTATGGATTAGTAGAAGATAAAAAGCTAGAAATTTCATCAGCTAAATTAGTAGCTGTTCCAGGCTGTTATCCAACAGCAACTTTACTTGGAATCCTCCCATTACTTAATGCTCATAAGAAAATAATAGATATCACATGCGATGCTAAAAGCGGCTTAACAGGAGCAGGTAGGTCAGCTGTTGAAACATCTTTATCTTCTGAAATGGAAGAAAATTTTAAAGCTTATGGAGTTGAAATGCATAGACACACACCTGAAATTGAACAATTTATTAACACCAAGCTTTCATATCCAGTTGGTTTTAACTTTGTACCTCATCTAGTGCCCATGATGAGAGGGATATATGCTACCTTGTATTTATCCATGGAAAATTCAAATGAAGATTGGATAAATTTATATAATGATTTTTATTTAGATTTTAACGATGTTTCTGTTTTAGAGGGTGAATTAGTTCCAGAATCTTTGTCTGTAAGCAACACCAATAAATGTCAGATTTCTATTAAAAAATCATCCATCAAAAACCAATTAGTAATTATTTCTTCCATAGATAATTTAATGAAAGGAGCATCAGGTCAAGCAATTCAATGTTTCAATTTAATGAATGATTTTGATATAGATCATGCTTTGCCCTAAAATAATACTATGTTAGAAAAATATACTCCAGAGGCTCTTAAACTATCGGACGGAGCTGTTGAAAAGATCTTGTCTTTATCTAAAGAAGAACGTGACAGCGCAATAAATTTGCGAGTATTTGTTACAGGCGGAGGTTGCTCTGGGTTTCAATATGGATTTTCTTTTGACGAAGCTATAGATGAAGAAGACACTTGCATATCAAAAGATGGAGCTAATTTAGTTGTTGATCCGTTAAGCTTACAATATCTTACAGGATCTATTATAGATTATGTGGAGGATATATCTGGATCAAAATTTATTATAGAAAATCCTAATGCCATAACAACATGTGGTTGTGGAGAATCTTTTTCCATCTAACGAGGCGGTTCACAGATATTTCCAAGTAATATCTTATTTCTGTTTCCAGTGATTCCAGTTAGATCATGATATTTTTTTTCTATTCTTTTTTTGGCAAGCCAAGCAAAGCAAATTGCTTCTAGAAAGTCTGGATTTAAACCTACCTTTTCTGTAGAAGATATCTTTTCAGGAAGCATTTTTTTTAAATCTTCTACTAAGTAATTGTTATTAACGCCTCCACCACATAAAAATATCTCATCGGTTTTTTTTAGTTCTTTGAAGGCATTACTGATTGTGATAGAAGTTAAAGCTAGTAAAGATGCTTGAATATTTTTGATGGATTCTTTTTTTTCAAGTAAAGATAATTTTCTATTTAACCAATCAATATTAAAGTAGTCGGTTCCAGTACTTTTAGGAGGAGAGCGATTAAAAAAATCATCCTTAAGAAAAATATTTATCAAATCCTGATTTACCTTTCCAGATTTAGCTAATTCGCCATTATCATCATAATCCTTATTTGTATTCTCTCTAATCCATAAATCCATTAGACAGTTTCCAGGACCTATATCAAAACCTAAATCTTGATCATTTTCTCCATCCAAAAAAGAAATATTAGAAATGCCGCCTATATTTACAACTGCTATATTTTTCTTATTTCTTCCAAAAAACCTTTTATGAAATAAAGGTGCCAAAGGTGCTCCTTCTCCATTATTTGCAATGTCCATTCTCCTGAAATCCGAAACTGTCCTTATCCCGGTTCTAGAGCTGATTATATTTGGGTCTCCAAGTTGTATTGTGTAAGGTTTATTTAATTGAGGAGCATGCCAAATAGTTTGGCCATGGCTCCCTATAGCTATTATTTCTTTAGGTTTTATTTCCGAATTTACAAGAATTTTATTAACACAAACAGCGAATAGTTCAGAAAGATCATGCTCCAAACTAGATAAATTTTGGATATTTACTGATGTAAGGTCCTTATAGTCTAATATTTGTTTTTTTAATTCAGTAGGTATTTTTTTACTAAAAGAATTTATTAAATTTATTTTTCCTTCTGAAAAATCTACTAATGCACTATCGATTGCATCGGCACTAGTCCCTGACATTAAACCTATATAAAGCTCTCTAGTCATATTTCTTCATTTCTACTTTCCAATTTTTCATAATTATCAATCATCTTCTTTCTGCTTAAAAAATTTAGTGCATAGTTCTTCAATTCATTTTTTTCAACTGGTTTGGCATTTGGAAACTTCACAGTAAGAGGGTTCGTATGTTTCCCATTAACATGGAATTCATAATGCAAATGATAACCTGTTGCCATGCCAGTCTTGCCAACATATCCGATGACCTCACCTTGTTTAACTTTTTTTCCTAATGAAGCTCTCTTATGAATCTTATTTAAGTGTGCATACCTGGTTGCATAATCCTCTGAGTGTTTTATTTCTACAAGGTTTCCATAACCTCCTTTTAGAGAAGAATAAGAAATTGTACCATCTCCAGTAGCTATCACGGGACTGCCTTTAGCAGCAGCATAATCCACACCAGTATGAGCTTTTATTTTATAGAGTATTGGATGTTTTCTTTTTAAGTTATATCTGGAACTTATGTAACTAAAATTTACTGGCGATCTAAGAAACGCTTTTTTCATATTATCCCCATTGGGAGAAAAGTATTCCGATTTTCCATTTTCTTGATCAAACCTAGTTGCTATAAGTTCTTTTCCTTGGAAATAGAACTTTGCTATTAAAATATCTCCATTTTTAATTCTTTCTCCATCTAATAATATCTCTTCATAAATTAAACTGTAACTATCTCCAGGTCTTAAATCATAAGTGAAGTCTATGTCCCAGCCATAAATATAAGCCATATCCATTATCACGCTATCAGGTATTTTTGCTTTTAATCCATCTACATATAGAGATTCCTCTATAACTACTTTTTTATAAATCGGCATTATCTCTGTTTCCCTTTTATAAGGTTTAACTAGATATTCAGCATTTAGCAGTTTCACTTCAACACCTTTAGTTAGTCGTTTTTGATATATTAATTCTTTTAAGTCACCACTCATATTTGATTTAATAATGAACTTTTCACCTATCTTAATTTTAGTAAGGAGTTTGCTGTTTTTTGCTCTAATTAATTTTTTTATAGATTCACGATTAATGTTTGCTCTATTTAGAATAGAAATTAGAGAGTCATTTCTTTTAACTATTATGACTTGTTTAGAATCTTGGTTAATTTCTGGATAGTCATTTATAGATATTTTTGCAATATTTATCTGGTTCTGAAGAGTGCTTTCTTTATATTCAGGAGTTCCATTAAAGTTTAAGGAGATGAGAGAAAGTAAAATAAAAAAGCAACCTATTAGAAAAATAGACCGCTTTTTAGCTAATAAGGTTGCAAACTTATATAATTGATTTATCAACTTCATTTAATGGATAAGGTTTAAATATAAAGGTATAGATATCTGTTAAAGTTGTTTTAAAAGTTAAGAGTCTTATTAATAATAGCAAATATGAATACTGAAAACATAGAAGAGCTTTTAAGAGGTTGCGAAGAAATTATACCTAAGGAAGAATTAAAAAATAAGCTTAAAAAGAAGAAATGCTTAAGAGTAAAAGTAGGATTTGATCCTACAGCACCTGATTTGCATATAGGGCACACTGTTGTGCTAAATAAACTTAAGACTTTTCAGGATTTTGGTCATCAAGTTATTTTTTTGATAGGTGATTTTACTGCTTTAGTAGGAGATCCTTCTGGGGTAAATGAAACAAGACCATCACTGAATGAAGATGAAGTGATTGAAAATTCTAAAACATATAAGAAACAAGTATTTAAAATATTAGATAAGAATAAAACTGAAGTCAGGTACAACTCAGAATGGATGAGTAAATTTAGTCCTAATGACTTTATAAATTTGAGCTCAACTCAGACCGTAGCTAGGATGTTAGAAAGAGATGACTTTAACAAAAGGTATAAGTCTCAAAAACCTATCTTAATTCATGAATTTATATATCCATTAATTCAGGGCTATGACTCGGTTGCACTGGATGCCGATATTGAACTCGGAGGAACAGATCAAAAGTTTAATTTACTTCTTGGTAGAGATGTACAAAAACATTTTAACAAACCTCAGCAAGTTTGTATGACTCTGCCCTTGCTAGAAGGTACGGACGGCATAAAAAAAATGTCAAAATCTCTTGGAAACTATATTGCAGTTGAAGATTCTCCAGATGATATTTTTGGTAAGATTATGTCCATTTCTGATGATTTAATGTGGAAATATTATGAGTTATTGAGCTTCAAATCGTTGAAAGAAATTCAAGAATATAAAGATTTTGTAAATGATAAAAAAAATCCTAGAGACATAAAGTTTCTATTAGCACAAGAATTAGTTGACAGATTTCATGGAGTTGGATCTGGTAAAAATGCTTTAGGCGCGTTTGTAAATCAATTTTCAAAAGGAAAAAAGCCTAAAGATATACAAGAAGTAAGCTTTTCATTACCTAAAGAAGGTATTACCTTGCCCAGGCTATTAAAAGAGGTAAATTTAGTTAAAAGTACTTCCGAAGCTTTGAGGTTAATAAAGCAGGGGGCTGTTAAAATTAATGATAAGAAAGTGATAAACATTGATGATTTTAAGCCGCTGGAAGGTCTTTTTATATGCCAAGTTGGTAAAAGAAGATTTGCAAAAATTAATATCAAAAGATAAGGCTTCTCTTTTATTTTTTATCCTTTATACTACCGCTCCCGGGCATTAACCAGGGTAGTTTTTTTAAATATTAGAATAAAGTAATTTGTGTGGGCGCTTATAATTAAGCGTCACTTACCATGTTTATGTCAAATCAGTTTAATGTTTTGGCAAGAAACAACATAGTGTTCTAAACACTTAATTTTAGAGAATTCAATTGAAGAGTTTGATCATGGCTCAGATTGAACGCTGGCGGTAAGCTTAATACATGCAAGTCGAGCGGTAACAGACATAATTGATCTTGCTTGCAAGATCATGGTGCTGACGAGCGGCGAACGGGTGAGTAACACGTAGGAATATACCCAGTAGCGGGGGATAGCTCGAGGAAACTCGAATTAATACCGCATATGACCTTAGGGTGAAAGAAGGCCTCTTCTTGAAAGCTTTCACTATTGGATTAGCCTGCGTAAGATTAGCTTGTTGGTGGGGTAAAGGCCTACCAAGGCAACTATCTTTAGCTGGTCTGAGAGGACGATCAGCCACATTGGGACTGAGACACGGCCCAGACTCCTACGGGAGGCAGCAGTAGGGAATATTGGACAATGGGGGCAACCCTGATCCAGCTATACCGCGTGTGTGAAGAAGGCTCTAGGGTCGTAAAGCACTTTAAGCAAGGAAGAAGAATTAAAGATTAATACTCTTTAATTTTGACATTATTTGCAGAATAAGGACCGGCTAACTCCGTGCCAGCAGCCGCGGTAATACGGAGGGTCCAAGCGTT
>JAQWNM010000016.1 GCA_029268615.1 SAR86 cluster bacterium
TTCTAAAATATAAGTTTTCTAGAGATAAAAAATTTATTTTCCATGAGAATATGTCTTCCATTAATCTCATGTCTCATCTATCAGCAATTTTTTTACTTTCAATATCGATGATATTTTTTTCATAATTGAATGAAAAACATTAAACCTTTTCATTTTTTTTAATCTGGGTTTTTGGATTCTTTGCTTTACTTTCTTTTGATTTATTTATGGAAGGCTTAGTATTTGAGTGGTTAGAATGGAATGGAACAACAAAAAACGATTGGTTTTTTGCTCTATGGTGGGGTTTTGTTGTGGTTTGGTTTATATTTGGAGCAAAAACCTTACATGAAAAAGTTACAAAAAAGTTACAAAGTTAATACAAACTTTTTTGTAAACCTTTTAGATTGTAGGTTTGAGAGTGGTAATCTATTGAGTGGGAATAATTTATAACCTTATAAGTTATTGTTTTCATTGAATATTTTAAGAAAAAGTTACAACAAACTAACAACAAGCTAGTAGTAAGCATAGTTCACAACAAGTAACCCCTAGGAAAAGTTGAATAATTCAACTATTAGATTCTATTTAAATCTTTCTTTTAGAAGCTTTTTCTTCTTCAATTAATCTAAGTCTTTCTTTTTCGGCATCACTAATTTTACGAAATGGTTCTTCTAAATCTTTTAACTTCATTTTTATGAGTTCAAATTCTTCTAGATTGGAGAATTTGCATTGATAGTTCTCTAATTCAGAAATAGTAGTATAAACTTCTCCATCATTATATTCTCTTAGGTAATACTCAAAATAGTGCATATTATCTCTATTCAATTCTCTTTCCCATTTCTCGTAACCCCAAGAACCACTATTGGTATGATTCCATCGATACTTTTCCGGATAAGTATCTATTTCTATACATCCATCTTTTTGCTGGTATGTAGATTTATTAGCTCCTGCCATGAACTGCAAATCCTCTCTGCACATTTCTGTTTTGGTTTTATCAAGCACTAAGAATATAAAATTTAATTCCGGATATGTTTTTATGTAGGGAATTTTTCCTTGAGCTTCTTTTATTATCCTTTTCTCTATTTTCTTAGATAATTTTAATTTTATTTTATCCAGCAAAAGATCGTTTATAGAAAACTTTCCAGGTTTAAATTGTCTCCCTACAAAAGTCCCAATTTTCCCTTGTTCACATGCTAAATAAATAGAGTTAGTATCCAAATCAGAATCCTCAGTCACTATTGCTTGGTTAAAGAATATGAGAAAAAACAAAACTATTGAAAACCTTTTATACATAATTAAATACTATAACAAACTTTGTAGTTAAGACTAGGGCAGAGTCTTTATCTATAAGGTAAACTTAAGAGATGAGGACAAGTAACCTTACTAAGTCACAACAAACTAAATTTAGTGTCCCTCAAACTCATACGCTATAAGGGCTTCTTTAAGGGTTAGTTAGGAGTGGGAATAACTAAACACAATTATTTACGTTTTCTTGAAATTCTAGCCATGGTTGAGGTGCTTATTACGCTTCCATCTTTTTTCAAAGATTCTGCTATTTTGCCTTCGCCTTCAGGAGCATAGATATTAAAGAGAACTAGCGCTCCGTTTGCTCCTCCTTGTTCCATGTGTACATCACCTGGTTCTTTATGCGCAAAATCTCCCACAACTCTTACTCGCTTACCAAGCTCTTTTCCAGTTTCAATATCGATATCGGTGACATGAAGCTCGCCTTCTAGAACCAAAGAACTAATTTCTGCAGTATGCCTATGAAAATGACAATAACAATTTGGTTCCCACTTAACTAATATCTCCAAGCGCCCGTCTTCTCTCGCATCTAGAATAGCGTCAGAGTAATCTATGGGGTAATCAAAGTCTTCCCCCTCGGTGTAGCGCTTCCATTTAAGACTCTTGTCATTTAGCAGATTCATGAGGGCAGTCTAGCTTAGTAAGTGTATAAATGTAAATTCACTACACACCGGCAAAAATTATCATTTTACAATCAATGCTTTGGGCAGAAGCAATTATCAGCACTGCTCTAGTTGCTCCTAATGACTCTGGTTGGTTGTTATTGGCTGTAATAGCAATAATATCAATAGGTACTTTAAAAAAATGGAATCAACTCTATCAAAAATGGGCAAGAGGAGTGATACACTTAGTTACAAAGTAGTTATAAACGAATTAGAGAGAATTTTTAAGCTCTTTGGAAGATTGGCTCATACGAAGATGATTAAACCCATAAGCTATATTTTAATAATCATTTTTACGACAATCATTATATCGAGTTGCGGAGGAGGAGGTGCCAGTAATGATTTAACTCCCCCCAGCAATTTAGCAACAGCATCTATATCAGCAGATCTCACTAATGTATTTTTAGGAAATTCCACGGTAGTCTCATGGAATAGTACTAACTCATCTTCTTGTTCAGCCTCAGGATATTGGTCTGGCGATAAATCAACATCTGGCAGTGAGACTTTTGCTATGACAAATCAAGGAGATCAAGTTTTTACTATTAAATGTGGAGATGCATCCTCTAGTGTGACCGTCTCAGTAAGTTCAGAAGACTTTGAAGGTTCATGTATAAATCCACACAGTGCAAAAATTAAAGAATCATATCTAGGCGATTATGAACTACCTATGCCTGAGAATCAGTTTAGAGAAAATCATCTAAAAGCAGTTGGATTAAAAGATTATGGAGTAGAGTGGATATACAATAATTACGAAAGCAAAGGCGCTAGCTGGATATCAGATTGCACTGAATCTGAATATGTTAAGTTAATGTATCGTACAACTTTACGTCAATTAAAAGAACATGGGGTAGATACTGCATGGGTATATAACTTTGGCTATTGGCAAGATTATCAAGCCGACACTTGGCAAATTAATCATGATCGCAAACACTTAAGTGATTGGGTTATAGAATATATTGCAGAAACTGCACAAGACTTAGGTATGAATATGCATTATGCATGGCAATTCTTAGCATTAGATGATCAAAATAATTTTCTGTTTCCCTTCGATGGTATGGCATATGTTGATATGCCTTTATTAAAAAAGATAATGGATGCACATGAAGTATATATATTAGGTGAAGCAAGTAGACTTCAAGAATTAGATGTAGCATCTATTTCAGCAGACTGGAGTGCTATGTGGTTGTGTTTCTGTGGACTAGAAAATGAGGCAAATCAAAATATCCGGGATGAACTTAAAAGTTATTATATGGAAAGAATGGGATCAATTGTTTCTCAAATTAAGGATAGATTCGACGGTGAAGTTTATGTAGGCGAAGGCATATTATGGAATGACTCACGTGTATTTGATCAAGTTGATGGCATTATTGGCAGCATACCAGGTAACCTGATTCGCGAGGACGAAGTGGCAAATGCTACAGTAGACTTAATAGAAGATCGTGTAGAAGAATACATTAGCCAATTAAATGACACTTGGACATGTAATACACAACAACCATGCTGGGAATATACAACATATCAACAACCTAAAGTTATATGGAATTTATTTGCTCAAAGTCATGCATCATTCTTAAACAAAGGTTGGATAGAAGATGGTTTTTGTACTGCTGGTGAGTATGAAGGAGTCTACTATGATGAATGTTTACAATACTATGTTCCTGCTGACTTTTCAGCGCAAGCAATCTTCATCGAGGGAATATTAAGAGCAATAGATAAGCAATCTTGGTTTGAGACTAAAGGAACCACAGCAAGCACAGCTTATTGGTTATCAGATACAATTATTCCTGAGGATGACCAGTACTCTAGAACAATAGAAGGCTTTCCAAATATCTCACAATCCATTAGAGGGAAACCAGCAGAAAAGATCATTAAATATTGGTATACAGGCGAATACGAAGCATATGACCCCATGTATAATCACTAGATGAGTTGAAGGCTATCTAACTCAGCAAAGATACAATATGTATTTAGGTATTTAAAACTAAGGAAGATAGAAATAGGTTTATGGATGAAATTGCTGGAATGCTTAAAGATTATAGAGAAAAGTATTTCGAGTCTTTTTATACTTATAGGATTACACACCGTGTAACAAGAGAATAGAAGTTTATTGATCTTAAAGACATTCTAAAATTAAATTCTTTAAATTAAACTGCTGGCTTTTCAGCAACAATCCTCCAATTTAAATCTGCAATTTTAGCTTTTTCAGCATCTGTCCATGCTTGTCCACCTGTTTGCAGTAATTCAAGGGATTCTTCTACCCAGGGAGGTAAAATTCTAAATTTCTCAAGTAGTCGAATAACCTTCCTGATTCCAAAAATTAGATTTCTTTTTTGTTCACAGATTGGCCAAGCTGGTTTTTTTGAAGGCGCAGAAGTAAGAATTTTAAACCCTACTCTTTCTAAGGCAGCGCAAACGTCTGCCGGATACATTGACTGTGTAGCTGCTAGAGTTGGCAAGTATGTTTTATGCAAAGCAACATGCTCTTGGTTATTCCAGTCAAAATATGGTGAAAGTAAATATTCTGAACAGGCATATCTAGAGCCGGGTTTCAACACTCTATACATTTCTCTAGCGAAATCATCAAGCTCTTCTTTCTTAAAAAAAGGCCAGACAGCTTGTACTGAAAAACAGCCATCAAATGACTCTGAGTCATAAGCCAAAGGTTCATGATGATCCCCAACTTTAAAATCAAGTCTGTCGCTCATATTCGTTTCTGCAGCCCAGTTAATAGCATTTTCTATTTGATTGGGGTCAATATTGTAACCAGATACTTTTCCGCCTGATAAAGTTGCAAGATAATGCGCTATTCGACCTCTACCACAGCCCATATCTAAAAGATGCGATGATTTTGAATTACGAAGATTTAATTCCTGAAGTAAGGCCTGTTCACAGATGAGTTGATTGTCATATAGGCCTTTAGAATCATTGAACTGAGGTGGAATGTATAGCTTCTCTAAATCAAAAACAGACAGCATATTATTTAAGACTTTATAATATGCAGCAACTGCTTTTGTCTCATCCGCGGTTTTAGTTTCCTCTCCAGCTTGCATGCTTTGAAAAAACTTATATGCATCAATGCAGCCTTGCTTATCTTCATCTGATAAAGTTGCTAGCCTTTTTAAACCTATAAAAGAAGTTTTGATTCTGTACAAGTTCATGCAATAAATCATACACTGAAAAAATAACCGTGTATAAAACTATAAAATTTAAAATGGTCTATATTTTTTGCTTCACTGAGAATAGTTTTAATTTTATCCAAGTCAAGGTGCTTTATATCTATTAAAATGTCATAGCCACAGTATCTAGAGAACTTTTTTATGAATTTAGCTTATCACTCATAGGATTGATGAAAAGATAAATAGATGTAAACTCTCAAATATGGATAGCTAGGAAAAAAACGATATAAAAAAGAAACAGGACGTCTCTATTTCAAAAACATAATCATCAAAAAATTTATAGTTTATTAATTATCTAGCATTGTGCTGTGATTCCACCAAGCTAGATCTGAGAAAGCTCTAAGATCTAATTCATGAGTCCAAGCTGATCTATGTTGATGAGCTAAATGAAAATAAGTTTCCGCAATTTCTTTAGGGAGCAAAAGACCATCGTTTTCCATGCCTTTTGTTTCTCTTAATTTTTGATACATTTCAGGGCCTAGCATTTTACCAAGAGTATCAGGAGCATCTACTGCTCCATCGACTACTATATGGGCGACATGAATACCACTTATGGCAAATTCAGCATTTAAAGATTGGCACAACATTCTTCTTGCTCCCATGGCAGCTGCATGAGAATGTTGAGTAGCGTTTCCTCGCATAGCGGCAGTTGCCGAAGTTACTAAAATAGTGCCTTTCTCCCTTTCTTTCATTAGCGGGCAAAGAACTTTTGCGACCCTAAAGAGGCCCAGGCTAGCCATTCTCCAACCCCACTCAAATTCCTTATGGCTAGTATCTTTTAGGAGTTTCATGCCAGTTTGTGCTCCTAAGTTGTATACTACTACTTCAATAGGCCCTATGTCAGACTCAATGGAATTAATTAATTCTTCCAGCGCGTTATCTTCAATTGCATTAATCAAATATCCATTAGCTGAGCCACCATCATCTTCAATTCCTTTAACTAAACGATCTAAACCTTCTTGATCAGATCTTCTGCACAAGCAAGAGTGATATCCTTCGTTAGCAAACTTCGCAGCTACGGTCCCTCCGATGCCTGCCCCTGCTCCCAAAACTAAACATACTGATTTCATAATTTTCTCCATTACTTATTTTATCTCACTGAGGCGGTCTGTCTACCAGCTGAAATGAATGGAGCAAAGTAGTCACCAATTTGTTATAAGTTGAATAAATATTTCCTTCAGTGCTTGTACTTCTATTGCCTGATTTTATAATCTTGACTTCAATAAGACTTAGTATATTTGATAAACTAGCTGACAAATAATTATGCAAAAAGCAACGGATGTTTTTGGAGAATGGGCTGAAAAGGGCAAAGATAGAGGTATGGAAAGATCTCATGCAATACCCGTTGATGAAATGATAAGTTTTTCACTAAAAGAAAGATCAAATATTAGTAAAAAGTTTAGTTTTTTAGATTTGGGTTGCGGAAATGGCTGGGTAGTTCGTAATGTTATCAGCAATATATTGTGCACTAGGTCAGTAGGCATTGATGGTGCTAAGCAGATGATCGCTAATGCTCAATCAAGAGGCAGTGATGCAGAATATATCCTCGCAAACATTGATTATTATAATTCGCCAGAAAAGTTCGATCTTATCCATTCTATGGAAGTATTATATTATTTAGAAGATCCTTACGAAGTAGTAAAAAGAATCTCAGATTCTTGGCTTAATAAAGATGGTAGATTGATTGTAGGGTTAGATCATTATTTTGAAAATGCAGATTCTCATTCCTGGCAAGAAAAAGTAGGCACTCGAATGCTTATGCTAAAAGAATTAGAATGGGTTGAGATTTTCAAAATGGCTGGATTAAATGAAGTTAAAAGTTGGCGCTCAAACCAAAATAAAGATTGGGAAGGCACTTTAGTTATAACGGGTAAAAAATAATAATAATTTAGGAGAGATAAATAAAGATGAATACCATATCTAATTTTTATGCTTTTCTTCAACTACCTGCTGGGTGGTGGAAAAAGCTCGTTTTATTAGGATTGGCAGTTTTTTTTATCAACGTGGGAGTAGATCATTTTGTTAATCCAGAATTTTATATGTCAATTATGCCTCCAGCTTTTCCATTACATAAAGAGGCTGTTTATATCAGTGGTTTTTTTGAGGTTCTCGGAGGTGTTTGTGTTTTGATTCCACGCCTACGAAAAATAGCAGGCTGGGGATTAGTAGCTCTCCTAGTTGCCGTTTACCCTGCTAATATCTATATGGCAATTACACCCGAGGCATTTCCTGATGTTCCTGTTATTTTTCTCTATGTTCGACTTATATTTCAGTTTTTATTTTTTTATTGGGCTTTCTCAGTAACTAGACCAGCCTATAATGTAGTTGACAAAAAAAAATAACCTCACTTTACATAGAGGCAGTAATTAAAAAAATACAAAAACAAAAGTTTTAAGGATATAGATTAGTCAAAATTAAGTTTAAAAAAACATCAATAATTTAGAGAGGTAAATCCATGATAGAAAATTATCTTCAGTATGGCCAATGGGTAATTCTAGTATTAAGTATTCTGAGTTTATATTTAGTTAGTTCTGTAAAACATGAAACAAGATTAAATGGTTATATACTTACAGGTCTCAGTAGATTCGCTGGTGCTTCAGTATTTATTTTTGTTGATTTATATGCCTTTGTTATTGCTAACTTAATACAAACATATATTGCTTTTATGGGATATTATAAGAATAAAAAGGTAGGTGGAAAGGAGTAATAAATCTCTTTAAGATACTTAGTTATTGAGCGAGAATAATTTTTGATTGTCCCTCATTTCAGCTATTATCGGACAAGGAAAATTTAAGAAATGGGTCAGAAAAATTTTAAATAGGGGAAAGTTATGAAAGTAGGGTTGGCTTTTGCTAGTAGTGTCGCTTTTGATGGAGCAACAACGTTAGAAATTTGTCGAAGAGCTGAGGCAGCAGGCTTTGAGTCTTTATGGTGTGGGGAGCATGTTATTCTTCCTGATGAGATTTATTCAAAATACCCCTACACAGAAGATGGCAAGATTCCTGCTGAACCAGACACTCCTATTCCTGATCCGCTTATTTGGTTAAGCTTTGCAGCAGCAGCTGCTCCAAACCTTCGTCTTGGTACCTGTATTCTAATAGTGCCTCAAAGAAATCCTTTGATTCTTGCGAAGGAGTTAGCAACTTTAGATCAATTATCTGGCGGCCGCTTAGAGTTAGGATTAGGAGTAGGTTGGCTTAAGGAGGAGTTTGAAGCGCTGGGTGTCCCATGGGAAAGAAGGGGTGCAAGAAATGATGAATACATAGAAGCCATGAGAGCGCTATGGAAAGAACCTCATGTAGAATTTCATGGTGATTTTATCGACTTTGGTAAAGTAACATGCAGTCCAAGGCCGGTAAATGGAGAAATTCCTATTATTGTTGGTGGGGACACAGATGCTGCTATAGCTCGTGCTGCCAGGATAGCAGACGCTTATTTTCCTGGAGAAGGAAATATTGATCGTCTGAAGGATTTAATTTCTAGAGTTAAAAAGGCTTGTGAATCAAATGGTAGAGATCCGGAAGCTATTAAGATTAATGCAATTTTTGGAACTCAAATGGCTGATCCCAAAGCAGGTGTCCAAGAAATGATAGAGGCAGGTGTTGACAGAATTATGGTACCGGCATTTTTCTTTGCTGGAGATGGAGGCCTTGATAGACTTAGTGAATTTGGTGAACAAGTCATTCCTATAGCGGAAGGTGAGTAAAGATATTTCTTTTAATAAAATTTTCTTAAAGTTATTTCTGGTTTAGATTCCTGAATATGGCACAAGCCATCAAGGAGTAAATAAATATAAAGGACAAGAGTTATTAGAATAAAATCTGTTGCAATTGAGTGATCAGAGTAGAGAAGAAGTGAAAAGACTAATACTTAGCAGAAAAGGTTTTGATGCTAAAGCAGGAGGAAGCGCTTCTCCAATCCTAGAAGATGGAAGAATTTTTTCTCTACCCATCCCTCAAAATTTTCCATCTCCTAAAAGGTATAAAGATTTAAATTTTGATGGAATATCAGGAGCTCATTTATTAAAAGAAACTCAAACATCTCTTTCTCCTTATGACTATTGCCATTTCGATCCTATGCTTAATGAGGATATAGGTATTTTTGGACAGGCGAGATCATCCCAAACAGAATTAAAAAACAATAGAGTAAGTTCAGGAGATTTATTCTTATTTTTTGGATGGTTTAGAAATTTTCGTAATAAGGGGGATGATTTACATCATCTTTTTGGATGGCTACAAATCGAACAAGTTATTGAGGGCTCAAAAGAAATCAAATCCTTTTTGAAAGAAGCAAATATTGAGCATCCGCATGGATACGGAGATACATCAAGATATAAAAATAATACTATTTATGTTGGAAAAAGAAATCTAGATATCTTTAAGAAAAATAAATTTATTAAAGGGCATGGGTTGTTTAAATATACCCATGAAGATTTGATTCTTACTGAAAAAAGAAAGACAAGATCAAGATGGAAGCTTCCTAAAGAGTATTTTGCAAATTCAGAAAAACTATTTTTAAACAGACTCAAATGGCAAGATGAAGAAGAGTATAGGATTTTCTATAAGGGGTTTGGACAAGAATTTATCTTAAATGCTGAAGAGAATCCAAAAATAGTAGATTGGGCATATTCTCTAATAGAAAAGCATGGATAAATTTCAACAATTAAAGAACTTTACTATTCAAACTGCCATTTATAAGGTTCTTCAATTAGGCTAATATTGGATGGCAATATTAAAGATAAAAATATGAGAATGAAAAGCTATACGATAATAATTATTTTTTCTATGTTTGTATTTGCGTGCTCTAATGATATCAATGAAGAGAGATTAATTTTTGTAAGTTCATTATTTACTGGCGAAGAGCAGTATGAGAATTTCAATAGAGTTTATGAAATTTTTCCTACAAGCAAATTATCTCCTTCAAATAAACCTTTAGTATTTAAAAAAGGAAATCCCTTAGAACTTCCTTCTAATTTTGTATTTAAAGATAAGTTAGTCAACGTAAACGACTATCTCTCTAGAACTGACACCTCTGCACTGGTAATACTTAAGGATGGAAAAATTAGTTATGAGAATTACTGGCTTACAGGAGGGGAAAGGGTGCACTGGCTATCTATGTCTGTTGCGAAGAGTTTTATTTCAGCTCTCATTGGCATTGCTATTGATCAGGGGTATATTAAAAGTATCAATGATGAAGTAACAGATTATGTCCCACAGTTAAAAGAATCTGCTTATGAAAATGTTCAAATAAAAGATATTCTGCAAATGTCCTCAGGAGCTTCATGGAATGAAGATTACAGTGATCCTAATTCAGATATTAATCGCTCTTCCAAAATATTTGCCGTGGGCGGATCTTTAGATGAATTTACAGCAAGTTTAGAAAAAGAATTAAAACCAGGGTCTTTTAATCGATATAACTCCACAGATACTCAAGTATTGGGCATGCTTTTAAGAGAAGCAACTAAGACTTCTATAACAAAGTATATGGAAGAAATGTTATGGCATCCTATGGGAGTCCAGGATAGTGGGTATTGGTTATTAGATTCAAAAAATATGGAGATGGTTTATGCTGGATTTAATGCCACGGCTCGTGATTATGCCAAACTTGGAGAACTCTACAGACTTGGAGGGATCATAAATAGTAAACAGATTATTCCAAGAGATTGGGTAAATGCGTCCATTAAACCAGATGCACCTCATCTCATGCCAGGAAGTAACCCGTTATCAGATTTTCCATTAGGTTATGGATATCAATGGTGGGTACCAGATCTAAGTGGTGATTTTTCTGCAATTGGTGTCTATAACCAGTTCATCTACGTATCTCCAGAATCTAAAATGGTGATAGTTAAGCTATCAGCAAATAGTAATTATGGAACTAGTAAAGATTTAAATGCTGTAAGTGAGTTAGAGACTATAGAATTTTTTAAAACTCTTATTAATTTAGGTAAAAAATGATTTGTATAAAAACAGAAATTCCAAAAGAGCTTTTTAATATCAATGACGAATTAAAAGCAATTTATCATAGTGAAAATACTTTTTGTATTTGGGTTTTTAACAAGAGGGAAGATAGAAATAGATTTATGGATGAGACTGTTGGAATGTTCAAAGACCAGAGGGAAGAGTATTTTGAATCTTTTTATAGTTAAAACATCCTTTAATTTTATTAAATGAAAAACTATGTAACTAATTTAGAATGTTCAGTTACTAGTGAATCTTATCCTGCGGATAAAATTCATGGGCTATCTAGTTGTGGTAAGCCTTTGTTGGTTCGTTATGATCTTGAACAAATTAAGCGCGACTTAAGTAAAGATGAGTGGTGTGTTAGTTCGAAACCTGGTTTTTGGAGATACCAAGCATTATTGCCTGTTTCTCATGAGTCATCCCTAATTTCTCTAGGAGAGGTGATGACTCCATTAATTCCATTGCAAGTTAGCGCCTCATATATTGGTGGCAAGATCGGAAATATTATAGTTAAAGATGAAGGTAGGTTACCAACAGGCTCATTTAAGGCAAGAGGCCTAGCAGTCGCAGTTTCAATGGCTCATCAATTCGGACTCAAGCATCTTGCTATTCCAACAAATGGAAATGCTGGCGCTGCTTTGGCGGCATATGCCAAACAAGCAAAGATGAAGGCAACCGTTTTTTGTCCAGATGATACACCTGAGATCAATATTCGAGAGATTCAACTTCAAGGAGCGGATACCTATTTGGTCAATGGATTAATCAATGATTGTGGAAAAATTGTCCTTGAAGGGAAAGAGAAAGCTGGCTGGTTTGATGTTTCTACACTAAAAGAGCCATACAGGATTGAAGGAAAAAAAACCATGGGATTTGAATTGGTAGAACAAATGAATTGGAAGTTACCAGAAGCTATTATTTATCCAACTGGGGGTGGTACCGGTTTAATAGGTATGTGGAAAGCTTTTCAAGAGTTAAAAGCGTTAGGTTGGCTAACAGGAAGACTGCCAAAGATGATAGCAGTTCAGTCTAATGGATGTGCTCCAATAGTAAGAGCATTTAATGAGGGCCTAGATCATGCTTATTTATGGGAAGATGCTTATACTATTGCTTCAGGTATAAGAGTTCCGGCAGCCATAGGTGATTTTTTAATATTAAAAGCCATTAGGGATTCAAACGGTTCTGCCCTAGGGGTTGACGATGATCACATAATCAAGGTAAGAGATCATATAGCTAAAGAAGATGGGTTACTATTATGTCCTGAGGGAGCGGCTACTGCAGCCGGTTATCAATTAGCAATTGAGAAGAAAATTATTAGTCCTGATGAACAGGTAGTTCTTTTTAATTGCGCTAGCGGACTTAAATATCCAATGCCAACAGTAAGTAAAAATATCAATTTAAATGACCCCATAAATTTTGAGCAATTTGTATAAGGAATTTATAAATTAATAAAATCACAAATAGAAATAATAAGGAGTAAAGAATGAATTCTAAGAAAGTTGTACTAGTTTCAGGAGCTTCATCAGGTATTGGAGAAGTTGCTTCTCAAAAGTTTAAAGATGCGGGTTGGGAAGTTTATTCCGGTGCCAGACGAATAGAAAAAATGAAAGTATTGGAAGCTAGAGGAATCCACGCGTTAAATTTAGATGTTAGGTCTGATGAATCCATGAAAGATGGTGTGGATAAGATCTTATCAAAAGAAGGAAGAATTGATGCTCTAATTAATAATGCAGGTTATGGCTCATACGGTTCTTTAGAAGATGTAGCTATGCAAGAAGCTAGACATCAATTCGAAGTTAATATCTTTGGTTTGGCACGTTTAACTCAACTTGTTCTTAAAAGTATGCGTGAAAGAGGTCAAGGTAAAATTATTAATGTGTCTTCTATTGGCGGTAAGCTCGGTGAACCCCATGGATGTTGGTATCATGCATCAAAATATGCAGTTGAAGGCCTAAGTGACTCTTTACGAATGGAACTAAAACAATTCAATATTGATGTCATTGTTATTCAACCTGGGGCAATTAAAACAGAATGGAGCAAGATAGCTCGTGAAAATATGCTCAAAACTTCTGGTAATACTGCCTATGGAGATCTGGTCAAGAAACATATAGATATGTTAGAGAAGTTTGATGGTAAAGCTTCAGAGCCCTCCCTTGTAGCTGATATTATTTTAAAAGCTTCTCTGTCAGCCAAACCTAAAACCCGATATGTAATAGGTAGTTCATCCAGAGTCATGCTTTTTATGCGCAAAATTTTGTCTGATAAATTATTTGATAAGATGATGCTTAGTTATATAAATTAGCTGTCAGGTTTTAACAAAGAGGATTTTTTAACCTTGATATGAATGTCAACATTGCCAAGGAATAGTACTTTATCTATCTACGCTTTCAGGAGGAATATATATGCTTAAGAATTTTTTTTGCACCAGTGCCTTAATAATTTTATTTTTAGGTTGTGGAAATCAAAGTTCAACATTGAATGAAGAGGATCAAGTTCATGCTGTTTTAATTCCAGGGAGTGGCACTTACAGTCGGAAAATCTCAACAAACAACACTAAGGCCCAAGCCTTTTTTGATCAAGGATTGCGTCTTGCTTGGGGTTTTTATTTTCCAGAATCTATTGCCTCCTATCAAGAAGCTTCACGCTTGGATCCTGATCATCCCATGCCTTTTTGGGGGATGGCGCATGCGATGGGACCAAATCCAAACTCTCGTTATGCAAGAATGCCAGATGATCCTAAAGGAGAGGGTCTTAAAGCGATCAGAAAAGCTTTGGAAAGAATTGAGCTTGCCACGCCACTAGAAGCAAAAATTATTAAAGCGATGTATGTATTCTATGATGCAGAATCTATACAGGATCCAAGAGATCGCGATCAAGCTTACTTATCTGAGATGCGAAAATTAAATAAAGAGTATCCAAATGATCCTGATATAGCAGCATTGTATGCTGGAAGTTATATGTCAATTAGAAGATGGGACTATTGGGATAATAAAGGTAACCCAAAATCTGAGACTATTCCTGTTGCCCAAGCCTTAGAGTATGTTATGTCAAAAGATTTGTCTCACCCAGGTGTACTTCACTTGCATATTCACTTAATTGAAGCCTCTAGTAATCCGGAACGAGCTCTTTTATCTGCTAATTCACTTGAAGAAACAGTTCCAATTGTTGGTCATGTTGTTCATATGCCAGCGCATATTTATGTGCGTGTTGGTCAATATGGAAAAGCTATAGAAAACAATATTCGTTCTCAGGAGGTTGATAGGCAGTTAGCTAAAATATGGGGAGATCTACCTCTGCCAAATATTGGAACCTATCCTTTATCTCATCGTATTCATGCTGGACATGCACTTGATTTCATTCGGTATGCAGCCACCGTACAGGGTAATTATAAAACTGCAATTGAAGCAGCTTGGCAAATGGCCAATAGAATAACAGATGAAAGGGTTATGATAATGCAAGGTCAGAAGCGTGTTTCAGCTCCTTGGCTTGTACTCAAAATATTTGGTAAATGGGGCGAGCTTCTTAACCTAACTCCAGATTATCAAGGTACTCCTTACCTTGATGGAATTTGGTCTTATTCACTAGGCAGTGCTTATTTAGCTATGGGAAATATGGATGCAGCTTTAGAAGAGTTAGATAAATTACAAGCAATTGCTCAAGCTCCTGATGCAGACAAGTATAGGGTTGGCGCAACTCCTGCATCTGCAGTTTTAAGATTGGCAGCTTTTGGTCTTGAAGGAGAAATTCTAATGTCCCAAGGAGATTTACCTGGAGCTATTAAAGCATTTCGTACTGGAATAGAGATTGAAGATAAAAATAATTACACCGAACCTCCAGATTGGGCACAACCAATGCGTCATTATTTAGGAGCTGCCTTATTAAAATCTAATCAACCTGTTCAAGCTGAAGAAATTTATAGGCAAGATTTGCTTTGGAATCAGAATAATGGCTGGTCTCTATTTGGCTTGCATCAATCTTTGGTTGCTCAGAATAAAACAGTTGAGGCTAATAATGTTTTAAAAAAATGGGAAAAGGCCTGGGCTGAAGCTGATATTAGCTTAACTTTCTCTTACGTAGAATAATTAAATATAAATATTAGACCTTTCTGAGATAAAAACACATTGTTTAAAATATTAAAATAAACGAGAATGCGCCTGTGAATTTGTTCAAGAAAAGAAATTTAATTATTTTAGCAGGGTTGATTTTTGTAACTTTTGCAGCCTTGGACCCTATCCACCATGATTACTCTGGTGATCAAAGTTCTAATATTGAATGTCACTTTTGTAATATTGAATTTTCAGAACCAGTTCAATCAAATATATTTGTAGATCAAGTTTTTCATACTAATCTTATAAAGATTAAGATAAGTGAAAATCTTTTTTCGTTTAACTCCAAAAACTTTTATTCTAGAGCACCTCCTAAAATTTAAATTCTTTATATTTTTAAATTTTAAATTTCATAGGAGGTATTATGAAAAACTTAAAATATGCACTTTTAGTAATTAGTGCACTCATTACAAAAAGTATATTCGCAGACGAGATTGAGGAGGTATTGGTGACTTCTTCTTTTATAGATCAAAAATTAAATGAAATAGAGAACCCTTTGCATGTTGTCAAAGGGGAAGAAATTTCTCAATCTATCCAAAGTTTGGGAGAGTCATTAGACAATCTCTTAGGAGTCGCATCAACAGACTATGGGCCAGGAGTGGGACAACCCATCATTAGAGGCATGTCTGGAAATAGAGTAAAAGTTCTCAATAATGGAATGGTAGTTAGAGATGTGTCGGGTCTTGGTGCAGATCATATTAATGATGTTGATTTGAATAATATTCAACAAGTTGAGGTTGTAAGAGGCCCATCTTCGCTTTTATATTCAAAAGGAACTATTGGAGGAATAGTAAATTTAGTTGATAACACAATTGCTAGAAAAGATTTCCTAAGTTCAGATTTAAGGATAGGGCTAGAAGGTCAGTCTGTAAATGATGGCAACTCTCAGAATTTTTCTTATCAAAATAATTTGGGTGGACTTAATATTAGTTTAGCTTATAAAGATTCACAATTTGGAAACTTTGATGTTCCTCATGGAGCTATCCTTCATACTGAAGATGAGCATGAAGAAGACTTGGGATACCTATCTAACTCTGATTATGAATCTACTCCCAAGAGATTTGGAATATCTAAAACCGGAGATTGGGGCTATATAGGAGTTTCTTTCAATAACATTGAAAGTCTTTATGGAATCCCTTTTCATGGAGAAGAACATGAAGAACATGAAGAACACGTAGAGCATGAAGGTGAAGAAGGTCATGAGGAAGAGGAGTATGAAGAGGAAAGGATCTTTTCCACTACAAATTCTGACGTTTTTAATTTAGAAGGTTCTTATATATTTAATAACAGTTCCTTAAAACAAGTGGATTACTACTTCAGAGATAGTGATTATTCCTTAACTGAGCAGCATGCTGAAGGAGAAGAGGAGCACGAAGAAGGACCTACCCTTTTTAAGAATAATGCAAAAGAATACGGCGCTATTTTTGATCTTACCAATGATTCATTTTCACAGAAAGTTGTTATCAATTTTGTAAAAGAAGATATTTTAATAATTGGCGCTGAAGCTTATATGAACCCTTCAAACAATGAAGAAAAAACTTTCGGCTACTATATTAGTAAAAAGCTAGATCTATTCCATTTAGATCTTGGCATAAGACATGACAAATTGAGTAGAAAAGGTTCAGTATCTCATAAAGAAGATAACGAAGAAGAGGGGCATGAAATGGAGTACTTTAATAGAGATATTAATAATACAAGCTTTGCTCTAAGTTTCGGGAAAGATATTAATGATTTCTTAGATATAAATTTAGGTATGTCTATTGTAGAAAGAGCACCTTCGGCAGTTGAGCTCTTTATGAATGGACCTCACCTTACAACAGGAAGATTTGAGATTGGCAATACTAATTTAGAATCTGAGGAATCCAATAATATTGATTTGACCTTTAATTATGAAAATAATGGAATTTTTGGCTCCCTAACTTTTTTTAAGAATGATGTAGATAACTACATTTATCTTTTAGATGAAACGGAAGAGGATCAGGAAGAGCACCATGAAGATGAGCATCATGAAGATTTAATCTTAGCAAATTACCTTCAAAAGAATGCTGAATTTGATGGTTATGAGTTTGAGTTTGGTGTAGTTTTACCATTAGCAGAAGGCGAACTTAGTTTATCTTTTGGCCGTGATTCAGTATCTGGAAAATTTGATGATAGTAACAATATTCCCAGAATCGTACCTGCAAGAAATATCTATTCTGTAAGTTATTCAGAAAATGATCTTGAACTCAAACTTGCTTTGAAGGATGTAGATAAGCAAGAAGATGTTGGTTTAAATGAGACATCAACAGAGGGTTACGAAATGTTAGATCTGAAGTTAAGCAAAGGATTTAGTCTTAGCGCGGGAACTAAATTAGATTTAATAATATTTGGGAATAACCTTTTAGATGAGGTAGCTAGAAACCACACATCTTTTGTAAAGAACGAGGTACCTTTAGCTGGCAGAAATTATGGAGTAAGATTTAATTTAAACTTTTAAGTAAAATCATGAATTTAAATAGTATGACTATAATAAATTGAATATTTTTTATTTAAATCAGGATCCTAAGATAGCCGCTAAAGAGCACAATGATAAACATTGTGTCAAGATGATATTGGAATATGCCCAAATGTTATCTACAGCCCACAGAGAATTGGATGGGGATAAGAGAGCTGATGACTTATCAATGTATAAGAGAGCTCATTTGAACCATCCAAGTACTGTTTGGACTAGAGAAAATAAACCTCATTATGATTGGCTTTACAAATTGTTTGAAGCCTTATCTGATGAATATACTTTTAGGTATTCAAAAATACACACTACTGACAAACAGTTGAGAGATATTTTAAGAGTTCCTCCAACGAATATTCCAAATGATAAGGATTTCAGACAACCACCTCAATGTATGCCTGATGAGTATAAGTGTGAAGATTCAGTAATCGCCTATCAGCAATTCTACATTGGAGAGAAAGCGCATTTTAGTGTATGGAAAAAGAGGGAAGTACCAGTTTGGTATGAAAGAATTAGATCTTGTAAATCTGTAACTAATCTAAAATAATTAAAGAAAGCTTAGATATCATTAAAGTTAGTAAGTAAATTAAGATAATCCTGAATTAATAAGAGCTAAGCAGAAGAAGTAAGAAATTTATTGCTGCTAAGAGTTTCTCCATGCTCCCATTTTTAGAGAGATTACTAGCATTAAGCCAAAGAGAGTCATAGCTGTGGCAGCTGAATAAAACACACCTACAAGACCACTTGATAAGTAGTTTACAGAGACCCATCCACCTATAGCGGCAACTGCAAATCTTGCAGTTGTAGCTAATATAGGCCATCTCATTGCGTTTGCTCCTTGTGAAGCAAAGTAAAGAGATAACCCCAAACCTTGAAATGCAAAGCATAGTCCTACTATCTCAATGTATTGTTTGGTCACTAAATAAGTGGCTTGATCAGTTGCAAAAAAATGTATCCAATGATTAGAAGTCAAAGCAAGAATTAGACCTATTATTCCTGAAAATATTCCAGCAAATGAACCGCCAACCCAGCCTATCTTTTCAGCCCTTTCTATTTTTTTTGCACCTATATTTGTACCTACCATAGTTGTCATAGCAGACCCTATACCGAAAACTAATGGAATCATCAAAAATTCAATTCTTGAGCCTATTCCATATCCGGCAAGCGCTGAATCTCCAAACTGACCAACAAGGCCAGTAAGTACAAGAATTGTTCCTACTGTAAATATAGGTGCCAAAGATGCTGGTAGAGCAACACTAAAAATATCACTAAATAACTCTTTTTTAAAAGATAATTGGGAGAGCCTTAATTGAACTTCACTAGAGGTATGCAAAAGTTTTAAAACCATCAAGAGTGCTGTGAAAGCTCCAGTGAATATTGCAGATAAAGGAGCGCCAACTAAACCCAATTTAGGCATACCAAACCATCCAAGAATTAAACCTCCACCAAGAGTTATCTGGATTCCAGAACCTATTATCATAACCAGAGCAGGAAAACGCATATTTCCCATGCCTCTTAGAGCTGCGCTTAAAGTCCCTGATAACCAAATTAGTACGGCTCCAGATAAAAAGATCAAGCAATAAGAAAGTGATTCTTCTAATAATAACCCTGATCCCCCTAGAACCCCGAGCAAAATTTCTCCTCCAATAAGAAATATTGAGAAAAAGAGCAAACCTCCACAACTTGCTATTACTAATGAATGCCATAATAATTTTTCAGCTTTTTCTTTATCTCTACTTCCTAAACTTCTGGCTAGTGAAGATGTTACTGCTCCACCAAGAGCTCCAAATGCCATCTGCTGAGTTAGCATTATTATTGGAAAGGCTAAAGCTACTGCAGCTAAAGAGGTAGTTCCAAGTTTACTGATAAACCAAACCTCTGTAAGCACAACAATGGCTTGTACAAAAAAAGCAATTGTATTCGGAGCAGACATTCTTACCAGTAAAGGTAATACAGGATCGCTTAAGAACTCTTCCGTCCTAGAATGCATTATTTATTTGTTATTGATTGGGAAGTTGAATATAGCATTAAATGTTGTCAGCGTGAACATAAGTCATAATGACCATCAGCAGAATAAAAGTCTAAAGCAGTAGCTTGTATTAATAGGTAAAATGAATCTAATGAAAAAGAATTTTGATGTCGTTATTCTAGGTGCTGGAGCTGCAGGATTAATGTGTGCAATAACTGCTGCTAAACGAAATAAAAATGTTCTGATATTAGAAAAATCTAACATGCCAGGAAAGAAAATTCTTATGTCCGGTGGTGGCCGCTGTAATTTTACTAACCTTTACGTTGAACCAGAGCATTTCCTTTCAAATAACCCCCATTTTTGTAAAGCAGCATTGAAAAGATTCACCCCTAGTGATTTTATTTCTATGGTTGAAGAGCATGAAATAGCTTATGAAGAAAAAAAGCATCATCAATTATTTTGTATTAATTCTTCTAAGGATATTCTTAACATGTTGCTAAAAGAGTGTGATCAGTTAGGGGTAGAGCTATATACTGATATGGACACAGAAAAAGTAATCCTAAAAGATGAGGAAGGCCTAGATCCATTATATGAAGTAATTTCTAGACCCAATACCAATCCATCAGCTAAGAATATTTGTTTCGAGTGCAAATCTGTAGTTGTTGCAACAGGAGCTCTTTCTATTCCAACTTTGGGAGGGAGCGGTTTTGGATATGACTTAGCTAAGGAATTTCAATTGGATTTAATACCTAGAAGAGCAAGCTTAGTCCCCTTTATGTTCTCTGATAATATTAAAAATTTATGCGAAAGATTATCTGGCTTATCGGCTCCAGTAATAATTACTAGCAATAATAAAAATTTTTCAGAGTCAATGCTATTTACCCATCGCGGTTTGAGTGGTCCAGTTATTCTACAAATTTCAAATTACTGGAATCCAGGAGACCAGATTATTATAAACCTACTTCCTTCAATTAATGCCTCTAAGGTTTTATTAGATGAGAAAGATAAATATCCCAAAACTCTTATTAGGAATATGTTAAATAACTATTTACCAAAGGCATTGGTATTGGAGTTAGAAGAAATATTTTGGTTTGATTACAAAAATCATCCGCTTGCAGAAATTAGTAAAGAGAATATCCGACAAATAGGAAATCTTCTTAATGCATGGAAGTTAAGACCTGCTGCAACCGAAGGCTATAGAACTGCGGAAGTAACATTAGGTGGAATAGATACAGATTTTATTAATTCTAAAACCATGGAAATCAAAGATCATCCAGGATTATTCTTTATAGGTGAGGTAGTTGATGTTACTGGTCATCTAGGAGGCTATAATTTCCAGTGGGCCTGGTCTTCCGGTTATAGCGCTGGACTTGTGGCTTAACTTTGAGTTCATAAAGTAGGCATTTCATCTTTTTTTATTCTAAGAATTAGTTAAGTTAACAGAGTAGAATGCCTGTATAATATACCCCCTATGGGTATAAAGTTTGTTTTTTTTTCAATCTTATTATTGATGTTGAGTCAGCTTGAGGCGCGGCCTATTTCATATTCTGGAGGCTCTACTCTCATGATGATATCTAATCAAATGCAGGATTCCGCTTACTACCACTACTCTCCTAATTATAAATTCTCAATAGGAATACAGAAAGTAAAAGATAAATATTTTAATTCAAGTTATTCGTACCTAAGGTTTACATATTTGCTTAATCGAAAAAATACAAAGGATTCTCAAAGAAACCTATATTTCCAATCTGGAATTTCATCAGATGGCATGGATAATTATTTTTATGGTACTCATGGAGACTGGGAAACAAGGAGGTTGTTTTCAGGATTTGGTTACAAAAAAACTGAAACTAAAAGGCAAGATTATTTTGAACAGTATTTTCAAGTTGGTATCGCACCCTACATTGGAGAATATGGCGACCTTCACACCTGGCTAATGCTAAAATCTAAAAATAACGAGCTAATCGATAATTGGGATACATATCCAGTTTTAAAAATGTTCAAGGGGAACGCTCTCATGGAGATAGGATACAGCGATTCATCAAAATGGGATGTTCATTTAATGTATAGGTTTTAAGGAGAAAGTATGAAAATTTTTTATTTTTTATTTTTAATTATTGTTTCTGTTTCAGCAACTGCTCAGGATCATGCAATGCATGATATGGATGCACACGGTCATGAAGGCCATCTGCATGACACCATGGTTGATGGCAAGCTTTTGGAGGTTGACTCTAAGAGATTTGATACCTTTGTATCAAATCTTAAGGGCAAGCAAGTGGCCATTATTAGCGTTAGTGGAATGGTTTGTGATTTTTGTGCCAGAGGAATTGAGAAAACATTTAGAAGGGACAAGAGTGTTTTAAAAGTGGATGTTGACCTAACTGGAGGCAAGGTTTTAATTGCATACAGCTCAGAAAAGAACATAGATTTTAAAGATATTAAAATGAAAATTATGTCGAATGGACAAAATGCGACTGACCTTCAAATTATTGAATTTTAATTATGAGCAGTAACCAGGTTATTAATGATAAGTCAGCAAATTTTTTCTCATTATTTGCCTCATCATCAACCTTAATATGTTGTGCTTTGCCAGCTCTTTTTGTGGCACTTGGAGCAGGTGCTAGCTTTGCAAGCTTAGTAAGCACTTTTCCATTTTTAATAATTCTATCTCAGTATAAATTTTATATAACTTTTTTTGCTATTCTTATGATTTTTATTGCTGGTTATGTAAATTATAAAACCTATAAAATGCCTTGTCCTTCTGACCCTGAAAGTGGAAAAATCTGCATGCAAACTAGAAAGAGATCTAGAATAATTTATTATTTTTCAGTAGTAATTTTTCTCTTTGCTACAACTTTCACCTACATCATTCCAAATTTTATTTGATATATGAAACATCCTTGCCATAAAAACCAATTAAATAGTTTAAAGCGAATAGAAGGACAAATTCGTGGGATTGAAAAGATGATTGAAGATGGAAAATATTGCATTGAAATATTACATCAAATTAAAGCCGTTAAAAATTCAATAACTTCGGTTGAAGGCAAGATACTTAAGAGGCATCTTAGAGAATGCGTAAAAGAATCTTTAAAAGGGGATAGTTCTTTTGATAGTAAGGTTGATGAGATCGTACAAATTCTTAAAAGATGAGATTTCTTATCCGTTATATTCATAAATATTTGAGTTTCTTTATTTCATTACAGTTATTGTTATGGACTATTTCAGGTATCTTCTTTGCATTTAATAAAATTGAGCTAGTTAGAGGCGAACAATACAGGCTAATTCCTAATTACTCTTTTAATCTCAGCAACTTCGATTTTGAAATTTATGACGCTATAAATGTAAAAGTTATGAAAAGACTAGGAGAAGATATTTTAGTAAGTAAAAGAGAACTAAATACTAAATATCTAGATATTGATGGTAAGTCGATTGCTAAAATTTCTTCAAAAGAAGCAAAAAAGATAGTGCAAGACAGAACAACATTAAATCCTATAAGTGCAGAAGAGATAATAAAACAAAAAAATGGATCAGAATATAGGGGCAGAGAATTACCGCTCTATAAAGTATTGAGCAGTGACATTGATGATAAAGAAATAAATGTTTACCTCAATATGTATTCTGGTGAGATTGTTGCTATTCGGTCTTTTCAATGGAGTGTTTGGGATCTAATGTGGGGATTCCATATTATGGATTGGCAAGAAAGGGATGATATAAATAATTTACTCCTAAAGATATTTTCTATTCTAGCGTTGTTAAGTGCAATAACAGGAATTCTCCTATTTTTTAAAGTTGATATTAATTCTGGAGTATCAACAGAAGAATAGTTAAATTAAATAAGTCTGATAAAGTATTGTTAAGATGTTAATTTAAGGAGATGGCATGGATGCATTATGTAAAAAAAGTGCTACTGAATTAGCTGATTTAATTAGAAACAAAGAAGCGTCCAGTGCAGAAATTATCAGTGCTCACCTTCAAAGAGTAGAAGAGGTTAATCCTGATATCAATGCAATCACCACCGTTTTAGAAGATTCTTCAAGAAAGGCAGCTCAAACAGCAGACAGTGCTAGTAAAGAAGATCGACAAAGACCATTACATGGAGTTCCCTTTACTATTAAAGAAAATATAGATTTTCTTGGAACTCCCACAACCCATGGACTGTCAATGTTAGCCGAATCGATACCTTTAAGAAATGCTCCTATTGTTGATCGTATGTTGTCAGCTGGAGCAATACCTATTGGAAGAACAAATATGCCTGAAATGGGAATGCGTCTTGATACAGATAACCCTTTAAGAGGTAGAACCTTCAACCCTTGGAATAAAGCTTTAACACCAGGAGGATCTAGCGGAGGAGAGGCAGCCGCTATTGCTACCGGGATGAGCCCTTTTGGTCTAGGAAATGATATTGGAGGCTCCCTTAGAAATCCAGCCTATTGTTGCGGTATAGCATCCCTTAACCCTACTCTGGGTCGAATTCCTTATGTGCATTCCATAGAAGGATTTAAAGACTTAGGTATCTCTCGTGCTTTTTTATCAGATGGTCCCATGGCTCGTTCAGTAAAGGATTTACGAACGGGTTTATCAATAATGGCAGGAAGACATATTGATGATCCATGGTCAGTGGATAGCCCTTTAGAAGGGAAAGTTCCCGAAAAGCTAAAGGCTGGTTTGATAAAGGATATTACTAATTTTAATCTGCCTGATGCAACTAAAAAGGAAATAGATAAAGCTGGATCTATATTATCTAATAATGGATGGTCAATAGAAGAAGTGGAAGCACCAGAAGTTGAAAGAGTATATGAAGTTTGGGGATCTATAATAAATAATGGTCTAATGGGTAGTCTTCCTGATGAGGTTTTCAAACCTGAAACAGCTGCTTATTTAAAACGTTTTTCTAAACCCTTTTTATCCAATGGGATCAATCTAGAGGAAGCTTTAATAGAAAGAAATAGACTTACAAAACTATGGTCATCTTTTTTAACTGATTTTCAAGTTTGTATAGGACCTACTTGGTCAAATCTTCCTTGGCCTATTAACACAGACCTTGACCCTCAAAAAGGTGATCAAGCTTTAAAGGATAGTTTTATATTTATAGTACCAGGAAACTGCCTTGGCTTACCATCAATTGCTTTGCCAATGGGCGTATCGGATAGTATTCCTACAGGAGTTCAAATCTATTCTGATTTATACAGAGAAGATCTATGCTTGCTAGCAGCAGAGGTTATTCAAGCTGAATCAGCTTGCCCAACTCCCATTGATCCGATTATTTAATACTCAATTAAAAAATCAAATAGATTAGAAAAATCTATAAATACTAAAAGTCTTTTAGGTTAATAACCTCAGTTTCTGGTAATGGAAAAGTATCTGAATTGACCCACCTTAATGTCATTGTTCCAGACTTATGATGAGCTACATCTAGCCAATTACTTACACCGTGATTTTTAGCGGATACTAAAACTATCAACGAACCATCAGATTCTACCTTGGCACTGGAATTATTAATACAGATATCAAAATAACGAGAATCTAAAGACTCTAGCCAGTGATTATTTAAATGTAAGTTCCAATATTCACATGTTGGAATTTGAGTTTTGATAATGAGGCCTTGACCCTCATCTAGTGTCCAATGTCCATATATATAGTGAATATTAGGATCCCCGCCAGCATTTAAAAACATTGATTGTTCAATAGACGAAAATTGGTTAGGTTGCTCTTTAAATATTTTAGTCCAATTATTAAAAGTATTAGAAGTGCCTTTGACAAAATTAACTGCTTTTTTTAAACCTTGTTCCATATGATGAATGGATAAATTAGGGGGCTTATCTATTCCATTTAAGCACTCAATATTAATGTTAGCTGGAGTCTCAGTTAATTTGTCTAAAAATGTTTGCCTTACTACCACAAAATTTGTACCTAATTCCATTGGCAGCCAATTTTTTTGTTTAGGTTTTTGGCTCAAAAAGATCTCAAAATTTCCGTCATTATCAAAGAGCATATCTTTTGGTTCAAGTTCACCAGTTTTGGTCATGGTTCCATCTTCAGCATATCGGTTCTCATTAGTAATAAAACTTAAATAGTGAACAGTTCCTTTATTCCCCCAAATTCTATAATTTAAGGACCCATCTATGGTGGCAGTTTGGTATAAGTTGTCTGGGTTATCACCGCCAAATTTAGCTGTTTCATGGCATAAAGAATAAAATTCAGGAAAATACTTATCATCCTTTTCCAGAGACATTTCTAATCCTGCCCTTAAGAGCCTTGTTAAGTATCTATAGCCCTCAGCACTATCAAGGAAAGGATCATTGAGTTCTTCAACTTTAATAATGGATCCTGCCTCTTTAAGAGAGTCACAAAATTCATTCCATGAATTCCTTAGACTTAACTCTTCTTTTATTTCATAGGAACTCATTATGATATATTATGCGAAACAGAGGTTTTCGTATATCAAAAATGAAAGTAAATTTTGTTCATTAATATTTGAGTATGAATGCAGTGCAATTTTTTAAATCTTAAATAGGAGATAAATTAAAATGTTTGATTGGCAGAAACCAACAGTTCAAATGCTAGGAAGATGGCAACCATGGCATGATGGTCACCAAGAATTATTTAAAAGAGCTATTGATAAGACTGGTCAAGTAATTATCCAAGTAAGAGATGTTCATGGAGCTTCTGGAGGCGATGGTCAAGAGGATAATCCTTTTGATTGGGATTTTGTTTGTAAAAATATAGAAATTGGTTTAGAAAAAGATGCTTATAGAAGAGGAATTCATTACGAGATTATGCTCGTTCCTAATGTAGTCAACATCACTTATGGAAGAGGAGTAGGTTATGTTTTTGAAGAGGAAGTGTTTGACTTAGAAATAAATGAAATCAGCGCAACGAAGATTAGAAAAAAGATGAGAGATCAAGGTAAATTATAAAACTCAATTATTATGGATCCTTCTATTAAAAATATATTGGCCAGGGCAAGCATTGAAGAGCAGATCTATGCTTATGCAATTGCTTTAGATGACAAAAATTGGGAAGAGTTGAAATTAGTTTTCACTGAAGATGCTGAGACCTCCTATGGATCTAAAGATAGTGATACTCCTTTTAAATGTAAAAATAGAAAGGAAATAATAAAAATGTGTGAAGAAGGTCTATCAGACGTTGGTGTAACTCAGCATCTATTTTCCAATTTAAGAATTAAAGTTATGGGAGATCGTGCAATTAGTGAGTCTTCTGCCTTAATTCAGCATGCTAGTAAAGACTCCAATGAGACTAAATCTTATGAAATGTGGGGAGAGTATACCGATGAATGGGTTCTTATAGATGACACATGGAAGATAAAAAATAGAGAGTTAATTGTTTTAAAAGAATTTGGAAATATTAGTATTGAAGAACTTAATGAGGATTAATCTGATTAGTCAGTTATGAATATATCTACTTTATTTTCTTTAGAAGGGAAAACAGCAATAGTGACAGGAGGCTCAAAAGGAATTGGAGCTATGATTGCTAAAGGTTTCGTTGAAGCAGGCTGTAAAGTTTATATTTCCTCTCGTAGTGAAAAGGAATGCGATCAAACTGCTAAGAAAATCTCTACTGAGCATGTAAAATGTAGTCCACTTCCAGGTGATGTTTCTTCCGTATCGAGTATAAAGGAATTGGTTGATCAATTTTCTAAGAAGGAGACTTCATTAGATATTCTTGTTAATAATGCTGGCATAGTTTGGCAAAACTCTATAGAAGATTTTCCTGAGGAAGGCTGGGATCAGGTATTAAATACTAACTTAAAATCAGTATTTTTTATGACTCAAGCTTTATTACCTTTTTTAAAAGTTCCTGCATCATTAGAAGATCCTTCTAGGATTATAAACATATCATCAATTGCTGCTATCAGGACTAGCGGAATGAAAGATTATTCCTACCGAGTAAGTAAGGCTGGTATAAATCAACTGACACGCGTACTGGCTAAAGATCTTGGCGATTTTAATATCAATGTAAATGCTATCGCAGCTGGTTTCTTTAGCACAGGTCTTGCTATTGCTGCTGAACCGGATCCGGTCAAGAGGGAAATGTTTGCTAAATCAAATCCAATACCTAGAGAAGGGAATGGGGATGATATGGCTGGCATTTCTATATATATGGCTTCAAGAGCTGGTTCCTATATGACTGGAGAGATTGTTACTGTTGATGGTGGAAGAAGCGTATCTTTTTAAAGAAATATGGAAGAATTTAAATATCGCAAAAGTAAGGTATTGAATAAACCTAGGATCCTTATTTATGGTGTTGGTCAATACGGAGTCACTGTTGCGAAAATTGCTCTAAAAAAGGGTTGGCCTATTGTTGGTGCGGTGAATAGAGCAGGAGAAAAAATAGGTCAAGATTTAGGTAAAATCTTGGGTCTTGATAAGGAGTTAGGTATTACTATTCAGGATTGCGAGTTAGCTGATTACCTTAAAATGAAAGCTGATATTGGAATAGTTGCCATCTCAGATTATTTAAAAGATACCTTTCCTGCTTACAGGCATTTACTTAGTGCAGGTATAAATGTTATTTGTCATGGAGCTCAAGCTTCATTTCCTCAAGGGGTAAGTTCTGAAATCGCAGAAAAGATAGATATCTTAGCTAAGAAAAATAAAGTTACATTAACAGGAACTAGTTTATGGGACATGACTCGAGTAGGCGCTGGGTTATTGGTAACTGGACCTTGCACGGATATAAATGCTCTAAGTCATAAAAGTATTACCGATGTATCACAAGGAGGACTCCATGCTATGGATTTTTGTGGAGTTGGCCTTACAGAGAATGAATTTGCAAAAAGAATGAATGGAGAGGAAAGTCCTTTATCTGGTTTTCACACAGGAAATGTTTTGCATGTCCTTTATCAACTTGGATATAAAGTCAGTCAGATTAAGGAGCGGAATGAAGCTATATTTTTTAAGGAATCCATTTATTGTAAAGCCCTTGATAGAACTTTAGATACTAGCACTACAGTAGGGACTCAGATAGTCTCTGAAATTCACACTGAAGAAGGAATTATAGCCACACTACATACAGAGTTACGATTATTATTACCGAATGAGAAAGAGTATGTTGAATGGAACGTTGATGGAATGCCCAATTGCTCGATTAGGGTAGATAGACGTAATTCCGTTTATCACTCAGCATCAACTCTTTTCAATCGGATTCCAGATGTTGTCTCAGCTATGCCAGGCCTTCGGCTATGTTCTGATTTAGGTCCGATGCAACACACAGCTCTCATTCCAAACTTAAGACAAAATACCTAGGAGGTTAAATAATGAATTCTATAAGTCACAATATTCTTGAGGGTGAAGATCTCATGTCGCGCGCGCGCGAATTAACTGGAATTGATCTTATTGACGAAGAAGCAGTAGAACCTATAACTAGATTAGTAAACTCAATAAACGAAGAAGCAGATTTGCATGAGATTGGATGCGCTGCAAAGCAGAAAAAGTTATTGCGCATATTGTCTAACAGGCTAAGAATGCAACGAGATATTGCTAACCATCCAGAAATACTAGATCAAAAAATAAATGCTCCAATATTTATCCATGGCATGCCTAGGACTGGTTCAACTAAATCTCAAAAAATATTGAGTAAATCGGGTGATTTCAATTGGTTGGTTTTATGGATGACTTTAAATCCTTCTCTTATTACAGGTAGTAGAGATGAATCAACAAAACAAAGAATAGATGAGGGATTAGAATTTGAAGATTTTTTTGAACAAAATTCGCCAGAAAATAAAGTAGGGCATCAATTCCTTGCTATGGAACCAGAGGAAGATTCTTTTATCTTAGAGCATAGTCTGGTTACAAATATATTTCCGGCTTTTGCAAAAATGGACGCTTATGTAGAATGGGCTATGAGTAAGGATATTCGGATACAATTTACACATTTACGAGATACTCTGAAATATTTGCAATGGCAAGGTCTTGCTGACGAATCTAAGAGATGGATACTTAAGTGCCCTATGTACTATGGATTAGAGCACGAATTATTGGATATTTTTCCTGATGCCTATTTAGTTATGACTCATCGTGACCCAAAAATAACACTCGCTTCGTCAATGAAACTTTTAACATACTTTTATAAACCATTTAGTAACAGAGATATACAAGATCAAGTTCCAATGTATTTACATGGTCAAGCAGAGAGTATGGAAAGACATTTGGCTATACGTAAAGAGATTCCGGAACTTAAAATTATAGATATTGATTATAAAGAAATGGCAGATTCCGCAGAGACTGCAATTGAAAAAATATATAATTTCTGTGGTATGGATTTACAAGAATCTTCCAAAAATAAAATGTTGGCCTGGGATTCTAGCAACCCAAGACATAAAAAAGGCAAACATGAATACTCCTTAGAAACATATGGCCTTACTGCAGAGATAATGGACGAAGTTTATTCCGAATATCTAAACCACTTTAAAGAAAAGTTTAATTGGTAATTTCAATAAATTATACATAATAAGTTTTCTCTGAATTTGTTTAGGTGGATTATTTAGATATTTCTTCTCTGATTGACTTCCGAATATAGTGCTGCAAACCTTCTATTTCTTTTACAGATAATTCCGGATAAGGAGGCATGCCTCGGTTGAGCAACGTGCCTTTGTGCAGAATTTCAATCATAGCCTCAAGCGATTCTGATATTTGTGAACGCAATAAATTTGGTGCGGCACCATCAGCTAGTAAAGCTGGACCATGACAGGCTAGACAACTTCGATTATAAAGCTCTTCACCCAACGTTACTAAATTTTCATCTATTATAAAATCTGGAATATCTGTAATAGGTAGTCTGAATTTTTCTAATGGAGGTAAAGATTTATCAGCGTCTAAGGCAAAAGTTAGAACTCGACGTTTCTGGGAACGATAATCCCAACGAGGACCTTGACCGGAGTAGATAAAATCCTGCCAACCTACTAGTTGAGTTATATATTGTTTTCCATTTACTTTATAAGTTATTGGTTGGGCATTAATTCCATTTTGTGTATCGAAAGACCAGATTTTATTGCCAGAATCAGCGGTATAAACGCTTAATTCTCCAGTCGCTTGCCCCTGAACTACTAAATTACCTGCTGTGGTCATCGTACCACCATTTTTAGTTCCGACCATATCAACCCTCCAAACCTCCTTTTGGTCGATTGGATCCCAAGCAGATAACCAGCCGTTACTTTTAGGAGGAATAAGATCAGCAGGAGACATCCCCATTCCAGTTTCAAGGTAAAAATGATCTGAATATTTCCAATCTTCTATTTTAGAAGGGCCAACAACAGCTCCTCCTCTATTTCTTACAGGTAGGTAAACAAGTTTTGTATTAGGATTAAAAGACATAGCTGCAACACCGTGTGCTCCTGAAGCATCGGGAGACATCATAAAAGGAGTATTATCCGGATAGCGAGCCATTGGATTTTCAATAGGACGGCCAGAATCAATATCAATCTTTTCGGCCCAATTTACATTAGCAAAAGGTTCTGCGGATATTAACTCTCCATTTTTACGATCTATCACATAGAAAAAACCATTTTTTGGAGCGTGTAAGATAACTTTTCTAGAGATGCCATCTATGGGTATTTCTGCAAGCTCTATATCCATAGCTGCATTATAGTCCCAGGTGTCTCCCGGATTACTCTGATAGTGCCAGATGTAATCACCTGTATCTGCATCCAAGGCTACTATTGAGCTTAAAAATAAGTTATCGCCTCCTCCAGGACTTCTAATTTTTTGATTCCATGGAGCCCCATTCCCTGTGCCAATATAGACATGATTAAATTCAGGATCGTAGGCCATTGCGTGCCATACCGTTCCTCCTCCTCCGTATTTCCACCATTCTCCAGTCCAAGTTTTAGCTGCTAGTCTCATAGCTTCATTTTCAAAACCATTTTTTGGATTTCCAGGAACAGTAAAAAAACGCCACGCTTTCTCTCCGGTCTCTATATTATAAGCAGTGACGTAGCCACGAACGGGTCTAAAGTCAGCTCCCCCATGACCGATTATTACCTTGTCTCCTATTACATAAGGAGGGCCTGTTATATATCTACCATCATTTTTTTCGGTGGTATTAGCAGACCATAATAATGTTCCTTTTTTAGCATCAATCGCTATTAATCTTCCATCAACAGTTCCAGTAAAAACTTTATTATTTGAATAAGCTATACCTCTTACACCCCAAGATCCTCTCAATTCCTCACCAACGACCTCATAAACCTCAGGATCATATCTCCAAAGCAGTTCGCCAGTCACTGCATTCATGGCATGAATTAAACTATGGCCGGTTGCAAAAAAAAGCACGCCATCAACAGCCAAGGGAGCAGCTACTCCGCTACTTGTAGAAGTTGGCAGGTCATAGAACCAAGAAAGTCCAAGCCGTTCTATATTTTCATCATTTATTAAATTCAATGGGCTGAAATGATCTTCTTTATAGGTTCTTCCATATCTTTCCCAATTACTTCCATCATCTTTAGGAGTTTTGTAGCCTTCTTCTTTTTGTGGACTACAAGAAAATAAGATAGTTAGTGAAAGAGTTAGATACGTTAAATAATGTTTATATAATTTCATATTATAAATATTTCAGGAGTTTTTCATTATGAATAATATTTGATATCTGACAAGGTTTATAATAATTTTAGGATTGCACTACTTATGATTTGATGTGGTTTATATTCAAGGCCAGACTTAATATTTAACCATATACAAAGAAGGCAGTTGTCATTTCAAAATGATAAGAGTATAAAGGGGGGAGTAAATTAAAAAAACAATCAAGACTGTTTGTTTTTATAAAGAAATTTTTAAACATTAATTGGGGAAAATTATGATTTTAAAAGAAAGACTTATTTCAT
The DNA here is from genome assembly GCA_029268615.1 of SAR86 cluster bacterium. Taxonomy (NCBI): domain Bacteria; kingdom Pseudomonadati; phylum Pseudomonadota; class Gammaproteobacteria; species SAR86 cluster bacterium. The sequence continues at coordinate 32,478 of JAQWNM010000016.1, forward strand.
CTAGATTTATTTTAGGTGTCAACTGGCTTACAGCTGCTATAGCAGTTTTAATGATATCTGCAATTGTTAAGACAGATATTATTTTCGCAGAAGAATCTACAAAAGTTTTGGAAGAGATCGTCGTAACTGCTACAAAGCGTAATGAGTCAATTCAAGATGTTCCAATAGCTGTTACAGCTATCCAAGGAGAATTGAGGGAATCCAGCGTTCGTCGTATGGACGATATTCAAGGGTTTGCACCTAATATTTACATTAACAGAACACCGGGCATTGCTAGTGGCGCAGCAATTACTATCAGAGGTGTTTCTTCATCTGAAGTAGATAAAAGTTTTGAACCAGCAATTGGCGTTGTCATGGACGGTATGTACCTTGGAACAGCAAGTGGTGTGCTTTTACAGAACTTTGACATTGAACGTATTGAAGTACTTCGTGGTCCACAAGGAACTCTTCACGGTAAAAATACTACAGGTGGGGTCTTGAATATTATTCGAACTCCTGTGAGTATGGAGTATGGAGCTAATCTTAAAGTGACTACTGGTGATAATGGTCGTCAAGATTTCAAAGCAGTGGTTCAACTCCCTCTTATTGAAGATAAATTAGGTATCAAATTATTCGCTGCAAACATTGAGCACGATGGTCATATATATAATACAACTCGTCAAGAAGATGTTGGGGGAGATGATATTAGGAATTATGGTTTTACAACTCTTTGGGAGCCTGATGATAATTTTAGTTTGAAGATTCATCATGAGATTATGGAGGATAAGAGTATCCAAGGAGCTTATACTAATAGAAACCAAGTTGGTGAATTAGCTTGTACTATTCAATTAATAGGTTTTGATCCTGCAGTAGGTTGTGAAAAGGATGCTAATGATGGTCCAGATGTTACTGAATCTGATGGTACAAATTTCAGTGATAATAAATATGAGTCAACTATAGTTACTTCTAATTACAATACTGATAATTTCCTCTATACATATATATTTGCAAACCGAGACATGGATGAACAAAATATGCAGGATTTTGACGGTGCTCCAGCTCATCTTCTAAGAATGAACTACTTCAATGAATGGGAGCAAACTAGTCATGAATTTAGAATAACTTCGCAATTCTCTGAAACATTTGAGTTTGTTGCTGGTATTTATGACTGGAGTGTAGATTATGAACAAGCTTGGGATGTTTTTGATTTATTTTATCAACTGTCACGTTTAATTGGCTGGCAAGGTGGTGGCTGGGGAAGTGATGTTGCAAGCAGTAATGGTCAAGAACAAACAACTGACTCCCAAGCGGTATTCTTTTCAGGAGATTGGCGTATTAATGATTTATGGACTTTAACAGCTGGTTTACGTTGGACTGAAGAGGAAAAAGATTTCCTTGGAGGAAATGCTGGTGTTCCTTATTACCCTCTAAGAGGCGACCCAAGACCTCCTCTTGCTAGTCCAGTGCCGTTTTATGGTAAATGGACTGAAACTACTCCAAAAGTTGGCTTTAAATATCAGCCTAATGACGACATGATGGTCTTTGGTTCTTACAGTGAAGGTTTTAAGAGTGGTGGTTTCTTTGGTCGCCAGGCGAACTTTAATATCGACCCTTCATATAATCCTGAATATGTTAAGAACTTTGAACTTGGTATGAAAAGTTCATGGCTAGAAGGAAGAATGATTTTTAATGCTTCTGCGTTTGTAGCTAAATATGAAGATAAACAGGAATCCATTCTAGTTCCGGTAGACCTAACAAATGTTGCAACAGTTGTGCGTAATGCTGCTTCATTAGATATGAATGGGATAGAGCTAGAGTTAATGTATCAGATTACAGATGCATGGAATGTTATGACGAATTATGGGCTTATGAAATCAGAATTTGATGAATATCTTGCTGATTTGAATGGAGATAATATTATTACTGATAACTCAGGTTTAACACCTCGTAATACTCCCGAAAATACATTTGGTTTAACTACATCCTATACTATCCCAGTAGGAAACGGCGATCTTCAAACTAGATTATCTTATCGCTTCAGAGATAAAATGGAAGCAAATGCTTCCAATGCTGCACTCGGAACCCTTGATAGCATTGATAATCTTAACGCAACTATCACTTACTCTTTTGATAATTATAGTATTTCAGTTTTTGGTCAGAATATAACTGATGAGAGAGAGGAGAGGTGGTCTACTATTGGTGGTTTAACATCGCGTGGATGGTGGAATGAAGGCGCTAGATATGGAATAGAGTTTTCAGCTGAATTTTAATTAAAACTTTATAAAGCTAATTTAAAAAGCGATTCGACTCGGTTAACCCGGTCGAGTCGCTTTTTTATGTTTCGTCTATAAGTTAAACTAGAAATTAACTTAATACATATAAAAGTGAGTATTTGGACTCCCGAAAAAGCATTTAATTGGTACAACAAACAAGATTGGCTTGTGGGGTGTAATTTTTTGCCAAGCTCAGCAATCAATCAATTAGAAATGTTTCAAAAGGAAACATTTGATCTTGAAACAATTAATAGAGAATTAGGATGGGCAAGAGATTTAGGTTTTAATTCTTTAAGAGTATATTTGCATGATTTGCTTTGGGAAGAGAAAGACGGATTTACAGAGCGATTGAATATTTTTCTTGATGTCTGTAGCAATCATCAGATTAAACCCATTTTAGTTTTATTTGATGATTGTCACTATCCATTTCCAAATCTTGGGAAGCAACCCCTCCCTATTCAAGGAGTGCATAATTCTGGCTGGAAACAAAGTCCTGGTCATATGATTGTTAATGAAATCAAAGAATCAACTAATTCATCTCACATACAGAGACTAAAGAAATTCATTCAAGGAGTTTTAGAGATGTATTGTAATGATGAAAGAATTCTAATGTGGGACATTTATAATGAACCAGGTCAGTTTGGAATTGGAGAAAACTCTCTTAGATTATTAGAAAATGTTTGGGATTGGTCGCATGAAGTCAGGCCGTCTCAACCATTAACTTCTTGTCTTGAAGGCTCCATTGGTAAGCAAATCATAGATTTAAATAAAAATAAGTCAGACATAATCACTTTTCATGCTTACGAAGCAAATAAATTTGAGCAAATCATTAAGGATTTGCTTGAAATAGGGAGGCCTGTTATGTGCACTGAATATATGGCACGTGAGTATGGAACCACTTTTGAGTTTAGTTTACCTATATTAAAGAAATATAATATAGGTTCTTATAATTGGGGGTTAGTAGCAGGAAAAAGTCAAACCAACTTTAGCTGGGAAACTATTCTTAAAAGAAAAGAAAAAAAAGATAAGGGAGAATTCATAAAAGAAGGAGAATCATTAGATGAGCCTGATCTTTGGTTTCATGATATTTTAAGGCAAGATGGCACACCTTTTTCTAAAAGAGAAGTTTCTTTTATTAAAAAGATACTTAAGAAGAAATGAAGCAAATTATTAGCTTGTATCAGGTTGATGCTTTTACAAATGAGATATTTAAAGGAAACCCTGCTGCAGTATGTCCGATTGAAGAGTGGTTGCCGGATAGAACAATGCAGCTAATAGCTTCTGAAAATAATTTATCAGAAACTGCATTTGTTAATTTAAATACCTCGCCTTTTTCCATTAGATGGTTTAGTCCTATCTCGGAAGTTGATCTATGTGGGCACGCAACTCTTGCTTCGGCCAGAATTCTTTTTGATGAATATCTTTCCATAGAGGAAAGTCAAATAACATTTGGATCAAAAAGTGGAGAATTGAGAGCATTTAAAAAAGATGAATTAATTTATCTAGATTTTCCAGTTGATAATCCTAAACAGGTAGAAGAGCATCCTTTAATTTTAAAGGCACTTGGCATCAAACCTAAATATTTATTTAAGGGTAGAGATGACTTCTTAGCAATCTTTGAAAATGAAGAAATAATACAGTCAATTTATCCAAATTTTAATGTTGTTTCAGAATTAGATTCAAGAGGCCTGATAATTAGCTCTGTCAGCTCTAATGAAGATTTTATTTCAAGATGTTTTTATCCTAAGTTAGGGGTTGAAGAAGACCCAGTTACTGGTTCGGCGCATACTTTACTTACACCTTATTGGGCAAAAGTATTAAATAAAAGTAAATTAAGTGCTCGCCAATATTCTCTTAGAGGTGGACATTTAGAATGTCAGTTAAAAGGTAATAGAGTTTTACTTGGTGGAGGTTCTGTTAGGTATATGGAAGGAAAAATTGACTTACGATCTTTCCTAAATAATAAACTATGAATATAGATAAGTATAAATACCCTATGGATGAACTGCCTATAGTTATTCAGGAATCATTAAGAGATGAAATATGTAATTTAGAATTTAGTGGATTTAAGGATGTTTATAAGAGTAATAAAGAATCTTCTTTTGCAACAAGAATCTACAGAAATGAAGATGGAGAGTTTCTAGTTACTTGTATTACTGATATGCCTGAGGTAACTCCAAAGATGATTGATTGGTGGTTTGGTTGGCACTTACCTCGAACAGAAAGATATAAATTATGGCATCCTCTAGCTCATGTTTCTTCTATCTTAAAAGAAGATAATTCTATTTATCCAACAGATAAAGAGAAATACATTAATAAGGATTCATATGTTAAGGAATACATAGGCAAAGATCTAAATCACCTTTGCATAAGCTTTGTAGACCCTCAAGAGTTTGGCTTTCCTATTCTAAATTCCGAAGAAGAAACAGCAATTTGTGCCCATGTTCAAGATTTAAAAAAAAGGTTATCTATAGCAAGCCTAACTCATTTAGTTGCTAAATATACTGATGGGTCAAGGATGCAAAGAAGTTTTTGGTTAGGAGCAAATCTTAAGCATAGTAATAGTTTTTTAAACTTTCTATTTAACCGATTATTAAATAATAAAAAAATAAAATCTATTTTGTTGAAAGAAGTAATAACTAAGAATTTACTCTCCCATTGCGCTGAAGAAATGAACCATTTATCTAAATTTCTACCCTCACTTTATCGAGACTTACATAAGTCTTAATAGCTCATAAGGACAGTTCTTAATGTTAGAAATTGAAATTCTTATTATTTTTTCTTTAATCTCTTTTGTTACTTCTTTTATAACTTCCATTGCAAGTTTAGGCGGAGGAATGATCATGTTGGCATCGTTGGCCCAATATTTCCCTCCTTCATCTTTAATTCCAATACATGCTCTTATTCAACTTTCAAATAATATTTCAAGAACTTTTCTTTTCAGAAAAGACATTGTCTTTTCCATCTTTAAGCCAGTTTTATATGGAAGCGTTTTTGGGTCTTTAATAGGAATTGCATTATTTTCTGCCATCTCAGAAGGAATTATTCTTCTATTAATAGGATTATTTATTATATTGATGATTTATTCTCAGAATGTATTGAAAGTTGTCGGTAAGTTTCTTCCAAATTCAATTTGTGGACTCATTTCGGCATGCATCGGCATGCTAGTGGGAGCCAATGGGCCTCTTGTATCTGCATTTTTAGCAACTAAAGACCTAAAACCTAAAGAATTAATAGGGACACATGGCGCAATTATGGTAGCTCAGCATCTTTTTAAAATTATAGCTTTTATTTTGCTATTTAATTTTCTAATAATTCAGTATCTATTGTTGGTTATTTGTACAACTATTACAGGTTTTTTAGGGGCTTGGTTGGCTAAAGTTTATTTAGAAAAAATATCTAAAAATATTTTTGATATATTACTTAAGATCTTACTTGCCGGTTTATCAACTCTGCTAATAATTAAAGGATTACTATTAATCTTTTAGATAATCTCTGAGATTTAGTGTGATTTTTGTTGAATTAGTTTGGCTATGAGTTTATGGTTATTTTGAACAAATAATAAATTGGGGAGGTTTATTATGGGATTACCACAAGAGATAAATCCAGTTAACTCAGAATTAATGGATACTTTAGTCAAGGCATCAAAAATGGATTGGATGCCATATATTGAAGGGGAAGAAAGGGCATTTGTAAAGATCTTGTATATTGGCTCTGAAAGTGGAAATTGGGCTGTATTATTTAGATGGCTTAAAGGGTTTGCGGCTGATCCTCATAAACATCTTTCAGGTTCTCATACTTTTATTCTTTCTGGACAGTTAAAAGTAAGAGAAGGATTACTCAACGCAGGCGATTATGTTTATGAACCAAATGGCATGCTTCATGATGAAACTAAAGCTTTGGAGGACACAGAATATCTTTTCATCAGCAATGGACCAATAATTTTCTTCGATGATGATAAGTTTACTGGTTATATGGGTTGGGAAGAATGGCAAAGGATACAAGATCAGTAGATTCTTAAACTTATAAATTAGAGCAGCCTTCTTAGTTGCTAGAAATATATTTTATTCTTATAATAGACTTCAGCACCGATTTGAATCAGCTTGCGGGTGCTTTATAAATACAGCTAAATAGAGTTCTCTTTGATAAACCTGTTTAGTGAAAGCTGCAGGTTTTTTATTCTAGGGAGAATATACATGATCATTGTCATTCACGAAAACAAGGAATGGATCCCTCCATTCGAAGAAGCCTTCAATGTCCTTAATTTAAAATATGAATTTTGGTATCTTCCTGAAATTAATCTCAATCTTCAGCAGATTCCTGAAGAAGCAGTTTATTATAATAGAATGAGCGCATCTTCTCATACTAGAGATCATAGGTATGAACCGGAATTAGCCATTGGAATTTTAGAATGGTTAGAGAGATATTCAAGAACGGTAGTAAATGGATCAAGGGCGTTAGACCTAGAAATAAGCAAAATTAGACAGTACCAAGAATTAGAAAAATATAAAATTCTCACACCCAAGACTTTTGCTACTGCTAGGATCAGTGAAATTATAAATGGAGCAGACGAAGTAAATTTCCCTTTAATTTCAAAGCATAATAGAGCTGGCAAAGGATTGGGTGTATATAAATTTCATGACAAGGAAACACTTCAAGAATTTACCAACAGCAAATCATTTGAAAGTTCTCCTGATGGTATAAATCTTCTTCAACAATTTATACATGCTCCGTCTAATAAAATTATCAGAATGGAATTTATTAATTCTAAATTTATTTATGCAGTTGAAGTAGATACCTCAGACGGGTTTGAACTATGCCCCGCAGACGAATGTCAGATTGATTCTAATTGCCCTACAGGTTCAGCACCTAAATTTAATATTCTAAAAGATTTTGAATTAAACAATCTGTCAAACTATGAAGCCTTTCTTTCTGATAACAACATAGGCATTGCAGGTATTGAAATTATTTTAGATGAAGATGGAGTGGTTTGGACTTATGATGTTAATACAAATACAAATTATAATTCTGCTGCAGAAGAAAAAGCTAATGAAAGTGCTCCTCTTAAAATAGCTGAGTACCTAATGTCACTTGAGTCTTAAACTGAAGAAATAAATAAACTAACAATTCACGTAGATAGAGTAAATTAAAAAGAGAGTAATATAAGCTAAGCTAAGCATTAGAAATAATTTATGTCAGATAATGAATTTAAAACCACGGATATTAATACTAATAAGGTCTATGATGAGCCATCGGTATTTCAGTCTAAAAATATTTTAAGAGAATCTAGAAGAAAAAATAAAATATAAATAGGAGAGGTACCAAAAGTTTGCATTTTAGATCCAGACGGAAATTTAATAGACCATCTTAAAAATAATCCTAAAGTTATAGGTTGGGCAATAAATTTAATATCTAAATATGGGTAATAGGATTCATAGATACGTTGTTACATATAATGAAGGCTGCGAGTTATTTTAGATTGTTTGTTATTCATGAATTAATCATACCAAAGGAACTTAGACTGAATTTTTTTTTTGATAAAAAATTTAATATTCTGGCGACTTACTATTTATTGTAGTAAGTTAAAATTAAGAATTGCAAACTTAGATAATCAAAAAATGATACTTACTGCAAAAAATAGGATTCAAGATTTTACTAGTAGAGGCTGGTGGGGAAATGACACCCTTTATTCTTTGTTCGAAGCTGCTTTAGCTGAATGCAAAGACCAAGAAGGGCTTGTTGACCCAGAAAACCGATTTAATATTACAGGACATTTACCCAAAAGATTAACCTTTCATCAGATACATGAAACCGTTGAGAAATACGCAAGTGTTTTTTATGAACATGGCTTGAGAAGAGACGATATTGTTATTGTTCAATTACCAAATGTTGTTGAATTACCCATGATTTATTTAGCATTATCAAAACTTGGAATTATTTGTTCTCCCATTCCAATGCAATATGGTGCCTATGAAATTAACAGCATCATCAGCGAGACAGACCCGAAAGCTTTTATCAGCATTCAAACTTTTAATGGAACTAAGCATGCTGAACAATTCTCCTCAGTTTTTTTAAATAATGAGATCAAGTTTTCGCTGGGCGGCGTAAATGATTTCATCGATCTGCATGACTTCCATCCTTCAGAAGAATCATTCAAGGCTCAGCAATCATATTCAAAGGAGAATCCAGTGTCAGCCAATGATGTTTTTACAATCTGCTGGACGTCAGGAACGACTGGAACACCGAAAGGCGTTCCAAGAAGTCATAACCTGTGGCTGCCCATGGCCAAGGCAGCTGCCTTTGTATCAGAGACGGAAGAGGGCGATACTCTATTAAACCCATTTCCAATGATTAACATGGCAAGCATTGGTGGTTTTTTATTTAACTGGTTGCTTTGCAAAGGTAAGCTCATCCAGCATCACCCCTTTGATTTAAATGTTTTTTTAGCCCAAATTGCTAATGAAAAGGTCAATTATACAATCGCACCTCCAGCAATTATGAATATGCTCTTAAATAATCCTGGGATTCTTGATCAGCAGGATTTTAGTAGCTTGAGATCTATTGGATGCGGCGGAGCTCCCTTGTCCGAGTGGATGGTTGAGTCCTTTCAAAACAAATACAACTTAACTGTTCAAAATATCTTTGGCTCTAATGAAGGCGCAACCTTGCTTAGTGCTCGTAACGAGATTGAGGATCCACATTTGAGAGCTAAATATTTCCCACGTTTTGGTGTTAAAAATCTAGATTGGAGCAACCCTGTATCAAAATTAGTTCGAACTAAATTGGTTGATGTGGAAACTCACGAAGAAATTAATGAGTCCAATCAGCCTGGCGAGCTTCTCATTTCAGGTGCAACAGTGTTTGATGGTTATTGGAATGCACCTGAGGCTAATGCTGAAGTTTTTGATGAGGAGGGGTATTTCAGGACAGGAGATTTATTTGAAATTTCTCCTAAAGACACGCAACAGAAATATTATAAATTTTGTGGAAGATGCAAAGATTTAATTATTCGAGGTGGGATGAACATTTCTCCAGAGGAGTTAGACAATCTTTTGAGCTCACATCCTAAATTATTAGAAGTTGCTGTAACGGGTTATGAGGATGAAATACTTGGTGAAAAAGTTGGCGTAGTTGCGGTTTTGGCTGTGGGCGAGACCATTTCTTTAGAAGAAATTATTTATTTTCTTAAAACAAAACAAATCGCCAAATATAAAATGCCTGAAGACCTGAGACTCATAGATGTCTTGCCTAAAAATTCAGTTGGGAAAGTTTTGAGAAGAGAGCTAAAAGATTTATTTAATTAGGCAGTTCCAACCACAAAGCTAACGACTGTCGTTGCGCTTCCACCAATATTAAGCGTGGATATATTTTTAGCATTATCGATCTGGTAGTCGCCTGCATTATTGGTGCACTGCTTGTAACAATCCAATAACATTCTCACACCAGTAGCTCCAACTGGGTGCCCTAATCCAATCAAGCCACCGCTAGCATTAATCGGAATTTTTCCTCGTATTTCAATATCACCAGACTCAATCGCTTTCCAGCTTTCCCCAGGTTTTGTAATACCAAAGTGATCAATTGCCATGTATTCAGTTGAGGTAAAGCAGTCATGCGTTTCAATTCCATCGATATCAGCAACTCCCTGCATGTTTGCTCTTGCAAAAGCATCATCAATGGCTTTTTTTACATGAGGGAAGACGTATTCTTTATTCTGGCTAAAATCTATTTTTTCTTGATAGGTAATTGGGCCTGTTTGATGCCCCCATCCTTTGATGTATGGAATTGATTCAAGTTTAATTGATTTGGCTTCAGCATATTCCTTTGCCTTTTTTTCACTTGCTAAAAAGATAATGGCAGCACCATCAGTGATCTGACCGCAATCCATTTTTCTTGTTCGACCCTCAATTACCGGATTTGAATGGTCTGATCTAGTGAAAGCATCAGATTCAAAGGTCCAGCCCCTTGTTTGGGAATTAGGATTCTTTTTAGCATTAGCAAAGTTGATTTCTGAGATTTTTGAAAGATGATTCTCATCAATGCTATATCTTTTGTCATATTCATTCGTTAACTCGCTAAACATATGCGGCCAAGGGTATTGAACATCTTGGCATTCAAAGCCTGATCGCATTGCAGGGCCGCCAATATTTTGAGCAGCTTGTTCACCTGAAACATTTCTCATTTGCTCGATCCCTAAAACTGCGGCAAGTTCATATCGCCCAGATTCAATTTCAGCACAGGCTGCTAATGCTGCGATGCTCCCTGAAGCACAAGCTGCTTCGTGTCTAGAAGATGGCAAACCAAAGAAATCAGGGTGTGAAGATACAAAAAAACCACCTAAATGACCTTGATTACAAAACAGTTCAGCTGTGAAATTACCAACGTGAGCAACATCCACATCTTTTTGCTCTAAATCAACAGAGTTCAAGCCTTTAGAGATTGTGTCTTTGAAGACATCCAAAAGATCTAATTCATTTCTATGCCAATTTTGGGCAAAGTCAGATTGATAGCCCCCCAGAATGTATACTCGTTCTTGCATAATTTAATTATATGCATGATTCTTCAACATTCAAAAGAATAACCTAGATGAGCAAACGCACCAAAGTTGTAATAAACTTGAAAATATAAGCCTTGAAGCATATGCAAAATAATAAGTTAATAGATCAATTACGATTACCTGTAATTGTGGCACCTATGTTTTTAGTCTCTGGACCAAAATTAGTTATAGCTAGCAGCAAAGCAGGACTGATAGGATCTTTCCCAGGGCCTAATGCAAGAACAACTGAGGAGCTTGAGGAATGGATGCAGCAAATCAATGGCTCTACTTCAAATCCATGGGCATTTAATATGATTGCTCACAAAACCTATGATCGATTTGAGGAGGAATTAGATTTAATTAAAAAATTTAAACCGCAAATTGTAATCACAGCTTTAGGCAGTCCTGAACGAGTAATAGAAGCAGTGCATGCATATGGCGGTTTGGTAATCGCTGATGTTAATAATATTAATTTTGCCCGCCGTTGTGCCGATATGAATGTAGATGGAATGGCCCTAATCTGTCATGGAGCAGGCGGCCATACTGGCCATCTTTCTCCCTTCTCATTTACAGCATATGTAAGAGAGTTTTTTGATGGGTTAATAGTTTTAGCTGGCTCAATTTCCACTGGACAACATATCAGAGCAGCGAAATTATTAGGCGCTGATCTTAGTTACATGGGCACAAGGTTTATTTCGGCCCAAGAGAGCAATGCAGTTGCTGAATATAAATCTATGATTATCCATTCAACTTATGATGATTTAAGAATGACTAATCTTTTTACAGGAGCAGAAGCTTATTATTTGAAAGATAGCATCATTAATAATAATTTAGACCCAGATAATTTAGATTCAAATACAGATGGTTTTAACGTTTCTTCTTCTCAGGATAAGATTAAGGCATGGAAAGATATTTGGTCAGCAGGACAAGGAGTCGGTTTAATTAAAAAGATAGAGAGCGTAGAATCTATAGTAGAGAAACTTGAGTCTGAGTTCTTGCAGGGAGCAGAGCATGGAAACTAAAAAAACAAATACCATTCAATCTTCAATTAAAACTCATGATCATCCATATCTTAAAGACGCATGGGTGCCTAATTACGAGGAGTATGAAGTTACCGATCTAAATGCATTGGGTGATATCCCTGAAGATATTGAAGGCGCTTATTACAGAAACACTGAAAATCAGGTTCATGAACCTATTGGCCGCTTTCATCCCTTTGATGGAGATGGGATGATCCATTCAATTAATTTTGATAATGGCAAAGCAAATTATGTAAATAAATTTATTCGAACTGAAGGGTTTTTAGTTGAACAGGAAATGGGAAAATCTATGTGGGCGGGCCTGATGGAAAGAACAGGCTCATCTTTGCTTCCAGGATGGGGTGCACAAGGCGGAATCAAAGACTCATCCTCTACTGATATTATTGTTCATGGAGGGAAACCACTTTCAACATTCTATCAATGTGGAGAGGGGTATCAGTTAGATCCCTTGACACTAGAAACTCTCAACAAAGCATCCTGGGTGCCTTCAGGCGGCTTATCAGCTCATCCAAAAGTCGATTTAGTAACAGGCGAACTTTTATTTTTTAATTATTCAAAACATGCCCCATTTTTAAATTATGGGGTGGTTGATAAAAATCAGAATCTAAAACATTTTATTCCGGTTGAATTGCCTGGGCCAAGGCTGCCTCATGATATGGCTTTTAGTAAGAATTATTCGATCATCAATGATTTGCCTCTTTTTTGGGATCAGGAGATGCTTAAAAAAGGAATTCATGCAACCAGATTGCATGACTTGCCATCAAGATTTGCGATCATCCCAAGATATGGTAATCCAGAGGATATTAAATGGTTTGAAGCTGATCCAACTTATGTTCTGCATTGGAACAATGCATATGAGGTTGGCGATGAATTGATATTAGAAGGATACTTCCAAGAGCATCCTTGGCCAGAAAATTATGTAGATGCTCCAACGGGACTTGAGCGGATGATGGCTTTTTTAGATTTCTCTTTATTAAAACCCAGATTGCATAGATGGAAATTTAATCTAAAAACTGGAGTAACAACCGAAGAAGATATTTGTAATGAAACAATAGAGTTTGGTGTCATCAACCAGAACATTGCCGGTGCAGAGCACAGATATACTTATAGCATGGTTCCTACTAAGGGGCATTTTACTTTTGATGGAATAACTAAACATGATCATCAAAAAAAATCTTTAAGTAAATATATTTTTCCTGAGCATGTTTTTATTAGTGAAGTTAGTTTTGCACCTAAAACCAGTGCAATTGATGAAGATGACGGTTACTTAGTAACTATCAGCAATGATGTTAATGAAAAAATTTCATCCTGTTTGCTGTTTGATGCGAAAGATATTGAAAAGGGACCAGTTTGTGAGATTCCTATGCCACATCAGATTTGCTCTGGAACGCATGCTACCTGGGCTCAAAAAAGTGATCTAAAATTATAAATCTATGAATCCTGTCTACATTGTTGATTCAATTAGAACACCTAGAGCCAGAGTTAAAAACGGTGGGCTCAACAAATTAAACCCATATGAATTATTGGATGTTCTATATAAAGACATTAGGCAGAAAAATTTTTTAGATTTATGTTCCATTGATGAAGTGATTTTGGGCTGCGTTACTCAATATGGTGAACAGGCTGGTAATATTGCAAAAGCTTCTGCTCTATATTCTAAGTATCCTGATTCAATTTCAGGACTAACTGTGAACAGATTTTGTTCTTCAAGCTTAGATGCAATAAATTTGGGCTATTTAAAAATTCAATCTCAGCAAGCCAATAATGTTATTTCTGGCGGGGTGGAAATGATGTCTAGGATACCAATGCTTTCAGATGATGCTGCAATTTGGAATGATATAGAGATAGCTGGTCAGGCAAAGATTTTTTTAATGGGCAGCGGCGCTGATCTGATAG